>QEUY01000196.1 GCA_003577365.1 Chloroflexota bacterium
GTCACCGGGCGCACGTCGGGCCGCGCCCGCAGCCGCTCCAGTTCGGCTTCGCTCTCGGCGATCAAAATCTGCGACGCGATCACCTGCACGATCTCATCATAGTCGCGGCCCACGGCGCGGCAGTGCGCCTTGAGCGCCTCTTGCTTTTGAGCATAGCTCGCCGAGTCGAGATAGATATAGTTCCACCAGTCGGCGTGCTGCGCCACCACGCGCAGCAGAAAACGCTCGCCTGCGCCGCCCACCATCACCGGCGGCACAGGCTCAGGATGCGGCTCGCAGTAGGCGTTCTCCACCTGATAGTACACCCCGTGGAAGGTGACCGGCGTCGCCGTCCACATCGAGCGCATGATCTGGATCGCCTCGGCCAGTTGCGCGATCCGCACCTTGGCGCTGGGGAAGGGCCAGCCATAGGCATGGTACTCCTCCTCATTCCAGCCCGCGCCGATCCCCAGCACCACGCGCCCGCCAGACAAGACTTGGCAGGTCGCGGCCATCTTGGCGAGATGCGCCGGGTTGCGGAAGCTGTTGCACAGCACTTGATGGCCGCACAGCTTGTCAGGATAGCGCGCCAGTGCATAGGCAAACAGGCTCCAGCCTTCGGCCACGTTCTTGCTGCCATACTGCACATGGTCGGGGAACCACAGCGATTCAAACGCCGCCGCAGTTTGATCCAAATAGGGCATGGTCTGCCCCACCAGACCTGAATAGATGTTGAGACCGACCGGCGTCGCCATATGCAGCTTCTCCCCTGTTGGAACGCGTGATTGAGGTGCGCCGCCCCTCGCTGACTTATATCCCACATCCCAGCCCCCGTCAAATCCACAGCGCCTGGCCTCTAGGCAGCCCCGGCAGCAGATCGACGGCAGATCGACTTGGGCAAAAGAGAACGCCCTGACCTTGCGGCCAGGGCGTTCTCTTACTGTGTCCGGTAGCTCAGACTAGAGAGTGACCCCTCGAGGTGACGCTACCGGACGGCTACGGATACTATAATCCATTAGCACCACCTCCTTCTTTATGGGATAGCGATGTCAGGCTGGGCAAGGCTGGAGGCTCCGCTCCGGCGGTCTCGCGCTCCAGGCGGCTGACCAGAACATATGAGCCACCTTACCTAGCTGGCAAGAGTATCCCATAGATACCCGCGCCTGTCAAGTACGCAAAATACCCGTTCATACGGCACAGCCGCGGCGGCTGATCGAGCGGAATTTGACAAATTGACTTTGCGCTATCGCTATGGTAAGCTCGCGCACAGTCCTAGCTTATAGAAATGAACAGCCGGCTCCGCACCTCCCATTGGCCGGCGTGCCTATTCCCGTTTCGAGTTCATGGTTTGGCCTTCGCCGGTCCTGCCTCCCGTCGCCGACCGGCCCCGATTCACGCCTGGACGCACTCCCCACAAGAGCGCCATGCTCCCCTGTGGTCAACATCAAAGATCCCTGTCGCCGGCCATTTAACACAGTTGTAGGCCGCGACCACACCACACCAGGAGGAAATCAATGTTGTCCAAACGGATTATCTGGGTCGCCGCGCTTCTGGCCGCGGTCGCCATGCTGGTCGCAGCCTGTGGCGGCGGCGCGCCGGCTGCCGAAGCGCCTGCGGCGGAAGCCCCCGCCGCTGAAGCGCCGGCCGCTGAAGCCGAAGCCACCGAACCCGCTGCCGAAGAAACCGCGGCAGAAGAGGCTCCCGCCGAAGAGGAACGGCTCGGCGCTACGCTGATCGGCGAGATCGAAGGGCCGGAGATCATCACCGACGTCAACAGCTACCCCACCGCGTTCGCCGAAGCGCCGATGCTCGCCGAGAAGGTCGCCGGGGGCGAACTGCCCGCGCTCGAAGAACGCCTGCCCGTACGCGAGGACCTGCTCGTCATCCAGCCGCTCGACGAGATCGGCAAATATGGCGGCGTCTGGCGGCGCGGCTTCACCGGCCCGGCGGACAGCCAAAATGGGCATCGCGTCGCCGGCGGCGACCGCCTGCTCTTCTGGGATGCCGACGAGTTCCCCAAACTGACCCCCAATCTCGCCAAGGGCTGGGAAGTCAGCGAAGACGGCAAAACCATCACCATCTTCCTGCGCAACGGCGCCAAGTGGTCGGATGGCGAACCGTTCACCGCCAATGACATTATGTTCTGGTACGAGCATATGTATCAGAACGAAGAGCTTGTGCCTGTGCGTTCGCCTTTCTTCAACATCGACGCCGGCGCTTCGCTGGAAATGGTCGACGACTATACCATTCGCTTCAACTTCCCCGAGGCCAATACGCTCTTCCTGGAAGTGCTCGCCAGTTCCGTCAACGTCTTTGGCGGCCAAGCCATCTTTGGCAATGTGGGCATGGGCGGCTTTGCCCCGGCGCACTACCTGCAGCAGTTCCATCCCGATTTCGCCGACAAGGCCGAGCTGGATGCCAAGGTCGCCGAAGCGGGCTTTGACAACTGGGTCAACCTCTTCAAAGACCGCAATACCTGGAGCGCCAACCCTGACCTGCCGGTCATGACGCCGTGGAAGACGGTCAACCCAGCCACCACCGACACCTGGGTGCTGGAGCGCAACCCCTACTACTTTGGCGTCGACACCGAGGGCAACCAACTGCCCTACATCGACACCATCTCGATGAGCCTGGCCGAAAGCCTGGACGTGCTCAACCTGCGCGCCATCAATGGCGAGTTCGACTACCAAGCGCGCCATCTTCAGATCGCCAACGTCCCGGTCTTCTTGGAAAACCAAGAGGCCAATGACTACACGCTCTATCTCGACCCGGCCCAACATGGTGCAGACGGTGCGTTTATGTTCAACCAGAGCTATGAGGCCGACCCGGAGATCGGCAAATGGCTCAGGAACGTGGACTTCCGCCGCGCCCTCTCGCTGGCCGTCGACCGCGACTCGATCAACGAGATCATCTTCCTGGGCATCGGCGTGCCCGGCTCGGCAGTGGTGGCCGAAAGCTCGGTCTTTAACCCCGGCCCCGAATACCGCACGTTGTGGTCTACCTATGACCCGGACAAGGCCAACCAGATGTTGGACAAGATCGGCCTGACGGAAAAAGACAGCGAGGGCTACCGCCTGCGCACCGACAACGGCGAACGGCTGGTGCTCGAAATCCCGTCGATCCCCGCCTTCATCCAGTTCACCGCCCTGGCCGAACTGGTCAAGGAAGACTGGGCCGAAGTCGGCATCTTCGCCAATGTGGTCGAGTCCGAACGTGGCCTGGTAGAACAGCGCCGCGCCGCCAATGACCTGCAGATCTTCCTGTGGCAGAACGACGGCACCGACGAGTTGTATCTCTACCCCTATCACGCCATCCCGATCAACGAGACCTCCGGCACAGGCCCGGCCTTTGGCGTCTGGTACTCTACCGGCGGCGAGCAGGGCATTGAACCGCCCGACAATGTCAAAAAGGTGCAGGACCTCTTTAGCCAGGGCCTGAAGGCCACACCCGAAGAACGCATCGCCATCGGCCAAGAGATCTGGAAGATCATCACCGACGAGGTGTGGACAATGGGCACGGTCGGCCAGTCGGGCGCGTTCATGGGCGTGCGCGTGGTCAAGAACAACATGGGCAACATCCCCTCGCGCCAGTTCAACATCCAGGCCGGGCAGACCCCGAACATCTCGCGCCCGTCCACCTTCTTCTTCAAGGATATCGACCAGCAATAGGGCTGGCCTGCGGAGGATGGGGTAGAGCTACCCCATCCTCCAACCCTTAGGTTGCACGCTATGGCAAGCTACATTCTGCGCCGCATCTTGGCCGGCCTGCTCACCATCTGGGTCGCGTCCATTATTTCATTTGTCGTCATCCAGCTTCCGCCAGGCGACTATGTCACCGCCTACATCGCGCGCCTGCAAAGCCTGGGCACTGTCGTAAGCACCGAAGAAGCCGCCGCGCTGCGCATCCAATACGGCCTGGACCAGCCGATCTACATCCAATATCTCAAATGGGCGGGGCTGATGCTCAAGGGCAATTTCGGCATGGCAATGGAATATAACCGCCCGGTGACTGAGGTGATCGGCGACCGCATGACGCTGACGGTCATCGTCTCGCTGGCCGCCGTGGTCTTTATCTGGGCGCTGGCGCTGCCGATCGGCATCTATTCCGCCGTGCGCCAATATTCGCTGCTGGACTATCTTTTCACCTTTATCAGCTTTGTCGGCATCGCCGTGCCCAACTTTATGTTGGCGCTGATCGTGATGTATGTCAGCTTCAAATACCTGGGCGCTGAAAGCGTCGGCGGCCTCTTCTCGCCCCAGATGTCGACCGCGCCCTGGAGCTGGGACAAATTCGTGGATATGCTCAAACATCTGCCGCTGCCCGCCGTGATCCTGGGGCTGGCCGGGATGGCCGAAGTCGTGCGCATCATGCGCGCCAACCTGCTCGACGAGCTGCGTAAACCCTATGTCGTCACCGCCCGCGCCAAGGGGCTGGCCGAACACCGCGTGATCCTCAAATACCCGGTGCGCGCCGCGCTCAACCCCTTTGCCAGCACCATTGGCTATATCTTTCCTTTCATCGTCTCCGGCAGCATCATCGTCTCGCTGGTGCTGAGCCTGCCCACGGTCGGCCCGCTGCTCTTCAAGGCGCTGATCGCCCAAGACCTCTTCCTGGCCGGTACGATCCTGCTGCTGTTGGCCGTGTTGACTGTCGTCGGCACGCTGATCTCAGACCTGATCCTGATGTGGATCGACCCGCGCATCCGGTTCGGTATGGAAGGGGGTGGCTGATGGCCGAAGCAGTCGAGACACTCTCCGGGCAAACCGTCCCCCCGCAGCGCGATGTAGAGGCCGAGCGCGCCACTGCCGACCGCATCTCGATGGCTACCCAGTGGCAGTTGATGTGGTGGCGCTTCCGCAAACACAAGTTGGCAATGGTCGCCGCCGTCGTGGTTTTGCTCTTCTACTCGGTGGTGCTCTTGGCCGATTTCCTGGCCTATTCGGACCCCAACGTCTCAAACGCGCAGATCTCGCTGCTGCCTCCCCAGCCCATCCACTGGATGGACGAAGGCGAGTTCCGGCCTCACGTTTGGGGGCTGAGCGGCAAACGCGACCCCAAGACCTTTAAGCGCGTCTACCAGCCCGACCCAAACCGCAAAATCTACCTGACGCTCTTTGCCGAAGGGTTTGACTACAAGTTTCTTGGCCTCTTCCCCACCCACCGCCACCTGATCGGCGTCAAAGAGGGCAAGGCCGAAGAATCGATCTTCCTGTTGGGCACCGACCTGCAGGGCCGCGACCTCTTCTCGCGCCTGATGATCGCCACGCGTACCTCGCTCACCATCGGCCTGGTCGGCGTGGCGCTCAGCCTCTTTTTGGGCATCCTGCTCGGCGGCCTGTCCGGTCTCTACGGCGGCATGCTAGATGCCATGATCCAGCGCGTGATCGAGATCGTGCGCTCGATCCCGACCATTCCACTGTGGATGGCGCTGGCCGCGGCCATGCCCTCGCAGTGGCCGATCACGCGCATCTACTTTTTTATCACCATCATCATCGCCCTGATCGGCTGGACGACCATGGCGCGCGTGGTGCGCGGGCGCTTTTTGGCGCTGCGCCAAGAGGACTTCGTCACCGCCGCCGATTTGGCCGGAGCCAGCCAAATGCGTATTATCTTCCGCCATATGGTTCCCTCGTTTCTCAGCCATATCATCGCCGCCACCACCCTGGCGCTGCCCGCCATGATCATCGCCGAGACGTCGTTGAGCTTCCTGGGCTTGGGGTTGCGCGCTCCCGCCGTCAGTTGGGGGGTACTGCTCCAGCAGGCCTCCAACATCCAGGCGGTCGCCATCACCCCCTGGCTGCTCGTCCCGGCCCTCCCGGTGATCGTGGCCGTGCTCGCCTTCAACTTCCTGGGCGACGGGCTGCGCGATGCCGCCGACCCCTATGGATGATGCCACCGCACCTAGAGACCTACATCCGCAACCAGGTTAGCGACGCATGACGACAACACTTTCGACACCAACGCTGCCTACGGAGCAGCCGATCCTCTCGGTCCAAGACCTGCGCACCTACTACTACCAGGACGAAGGCATTGTGCGCGCCGTGGACGGAGCCAGCTTCGACGTCTATGCCGGCAAGACGCTGGGCATTGTGGGCGAAAGTGGCTGCGGCAAGAGCGTCACCGCCCGCTCAATCCTGCGCATCGTCGAGCAGACCGGTCGCATCGAATCCGGCGAGGTCTGGCTGCGCCGTGCCAATGGCCGCGGGCAGGTCGAAGAGATGGACTTGACCAAGCTCGACGCCAACAGCCCGGCCATGCGCGACATTCGCGGCGGCGAGATCGCGCTGATCTTTCAGGAGCCGATGACCTCCTTCAGCGCCTATCACACCGTGGGCAACCAGATCATCGAAGCGATCCGGCTGCACAGCGACCTCAGCCGCCAGGCAGCCCGCGACCGCGCCATCGAACTGCTGCGCATGGTTGGCATTCCCAGACCCGAACGGCGCATCGACGAATATTCGTTCCAGCTCAGCGGCGGGCTGCGCCAACGCGTCATGATCGCCATGGCGCTCTCCAGCGACCCTAAGGTGCTGATCGCCGACGAGCCGACCACCGCGCTCGACGTGACGACGCAGGCCCAAATCCTGGAGCTGATGCAGAAGCTGCAAGAGGAAAAAGGCCTTGCCATCATCTTGATCACGCATGACATGGGCGTGATCGCCGAGATGGCCGACGACGTGGTGGTGATGTACCTGGGTCGCGTCGTCGAGCGTGGGCCGGTGGACGCCATCTTCCACGAGCCGAAGCATCCCTACACGCGCGCCCTGCTGCGCTCAATCCCCAGCATCCTTGCCAAACCGCGCACCAAGCTCGCCACCATCACCGGCTCGATCCCGCACCCCTATAACCGGCCCGAAGGCTGCCCCTTCCACACGCGCTGCCCAGACTTTATGGCCGGGACCTGCGACGTGCGCGAGCCGGCGCTGCTCGAAGTCAAGAACCTGAAGAAGTATTTCCCCATCCGCAAGGGGCTGCTGCGCCGCGTCGTCGGCCAGGTGCGCGCCGTGGACGACGTGAGCTTCTCGATCTATCGCGGCGAGACGCTCTCGCTTGTCGGCGAAAGCGGCTGTGGCAAGACCACCACCTCGCGCTGCATCCTGCGTGCGGTGCATCCGACGGCGGGCGAGATCCGTTTTCGGCCCAACGGCGGCCAGGCGATCAACATGGCGCATCTCTCCAAAGGCGAGCTGCGCCCGCTGCGCCGCGAGATGCAGATGATCTTCCAAGACCCCTATTCGTCGCTCAACCCGCGCATGACGATCTTCGACATCATCGGCGAACCGCTGCTGGTCAACGGTATGCGCGACGCGGCCCAGCGCCGCGCCCGCGTCAGCGAACTGCTGGACGTGGTGCGTCTGCCCGCCGCCTATCTCAACCGCTACCCGCACGCCTTCAGCGGCGGCCAGCGCCAGCGCATCGGCATTGCCCGCGCCCTGGCGCTCAACCCCAAGTTGATCGTCGCCGACGAACCGGTCTCGGCGCTAGATGTCTCCGTCCAGGCGCAGATCGTCAACCTGCTGCTGGAGCTGCAAGACGAACTCGACGTTTCCTTCCTCTTCGTGGCGCACGACCTGAGCGTCGTCAAGCATGTCAGCGACCGCGTGGCGGTGATGTATGTCGGCAAGCTGGTCGAGGTCGCGCCCACGGAGGAACTCTTCAACCAGCCGCGCCATCCCTACACCGAAGCCCTGCTCTCCGCCGTGCCCAAGCCCAACCCGCGCCTGCGCTCGCAGCGCATCATCCTGGAAGGCGAGGTCGCCGACCCGGCCAACCCGCCCTCCGGCTGCTACTTTCACCCGCGCTGCCGCTATGTGATCGACCGCTGCAAAGTCGACACACCGGCGCTCGAAGAGATTACGCCGGGCCATTTCGCAAGCTGCCATCGCGCCCACGAGCTAACCCTCAACGGCGTAGCCGAATAGCCTTGAACGATCCACATCTATCCACCTACCCTGCCCACTAGTCTGGAGCATCTTCATGCGTGTGAATACCGCCAAACAGACCATGCTCGAAGGCAAACCGGCCTTTGGCTACGCCCTTGGTCTTGCCTCGCCCCTCAGCGCCGAAGTCCTCGCCAACTGTGGCATCGACTTTCTGCTGCTCGACCGCCAACATGCCTCCTGGGGCGATGACTCGACCGTCGCCGCGCTGATCGCCATGTCCGCCGGGCGCGCCACACCCATGGCACGCGTGGCGCGCAACAACTTCACCCTGATCGGTCGCCTGCTCGACGAGGGCATGATGGGCATTGTGATCCCCATGGTCAACACGCCCGCCGATGCCGCCGCCGCCGCCCGCGCCTGCCGCTTCCCGCCCACCGGCGACCGCTCCTGGGGCTGGGGCCGCGCCCGCGCCTACGGCGATGACTACTCGGAGTGGATCGACAATGAAATCTTTGTCGCCGTGCAGATCGAGACCAAACAGGCGCTCGACAACGTCGAAGCCATCATGGCGACCCCCGGCGTAGACGGCTGCTGGGTCGGCCCGTCCGACCTGTCGCTCTCGCTCGGCTTCCACCCGCGCGAGATGGACAGCCGCGACGAGCACGCCCGCGCCCTGGAAAAAGTGATCGAAGCCTGCCGCAACACCGGCACGATCCCCGGCATCGCCGGACGCTCGATCCAGGACGGCGTCAACCGCGCCAAGATGGGCTTCCAGTTCATCACCGCCGGCAGCGACATCGGCTTTATCCTGTCCGGCGCGGCCGCCGGGCTGGCGACCCTGCGCCAGGCCACCCAGACCACTCCCCTGCCTAGACCCGCAGACCGGCCATGAACGCCCATGTGACCTACCAGTTCCATCCTGTGCCCTTCACCGCCGTGGAGATCGACAGCGCCTTTTGGTCTCCACGGCTGGAGACCAACCGCACTGTCACCGTTCCCTATGATTTCGCCAAGTGCGAGGAGACAGGGCGCATCAGCAACTTCGCCAAGGCCGCGGGCCAGATGGCCGGCCCCCACGAAGGTATCTTCTACAACGACTCCGATGTCTACAAGATCGTCGAAGGCGCGGCCTATTCGCTCAGCCTGCACCCCGACCCCGCGCTGGAGGCCTATCTCGACAACCTGATCGCTACGATCGCCGCGGCGCAGGAGCCGGACGGCTATCTCTACACGGCGCGCACCATCGCCGAACGCAACGGCACGGTGGATAAGCTGCCCGACGACCGCGAGGGCAAGAGCCGCTGGTCGAACCTGCGCGTCAGCCACGAACTCTACAACGTGGGCCATCTCTATGAAGCCGCCGTCGCCCACTATCACAGCACCGGCAAGCGCACGCTGCTCGACGTGGCGCTCAAAAACGCCGACCTGATCGACAGCGTCTTTGGCCCTGGCAAACGCCACGACGTGCCGGGACACCAGGAGATCGAGATCGGGCTGGTCAAGCTCTACCATGTGACCGGCGATGCCCGCTATCTGCGCCTCGCCAAGTTCTTCCTAGACGAGCGCGGCTACGCCCACGGGCGCGCCCTCTATGCCAACCACGACAACCCCGGCTATATGCAGGATCATCTGCCGGTGGTGGAGCAGACCGCAGCCGTGGGCCACGCCGTGCGCGCCGTCTATATGTACAGCGGCATGGCCGACGTGGCCGCGCTCACCGACACCGCCGCCTACATCGACGCCATCGACACCATCTGGGACAACGTGGTGAGCCGCAAGCTCTACCTCACCGGCGGCATCGGCGCGCGCCACAAGGGCGAAGCCTTTGGCGAAGACTATGAGTTGCCCAACACCACCGCCTACGCCGAAACCTGCGCGGCCATCGCCAACGCCCTGTGGAACCAGCGCATGTTCCTGCTGCATGGCGACGCCAAATACCTGGATGTGCTGGAGCGCACCGTCTACAACGGGCTGCTCTCCGGCGTGGCGCTCACCGGCGACCTCTTCTTCTATGTCAACCCGCTCGCCTTCGACGGCCAGTTCGAGTTCAATCGCCACGAACGCACGCGCCAACCCTGGTTCGACTGCTCCTGCTGCCCGTCCAACGTGGTGCGCTTCCTGCCTTCGCTGCCCGGCTATGTCTACGCCACCCAGGACAGCAACATTTATGTCAATCTCTATCTGGGCAACCGCGCCGAACTGGAGACACCGCAAGGGCCGGTGCAGATCTCGCAGGAGACCGCCTACCCCTGGGAAGGCGAGGTCACGCTGACGATCACGCCCGCCCAGCCGCGCGACTTCACGCTTTATCTGC
>QEUY01000197.1 GCA_003577365.1 Chloroflexota bacterium
TGTCGAATTGCGCGAGATCGCGCTGCGCCAGGGCTGGAGCCTCAACGATTATAGCTTGACCGCCACGGGCAGCGGCGCTGCCGCCGAGGGCGAGGAACGTTTCTTTGAGGACGAGGTCGATCTCTATGCCTTTCTGGGGCTGGACTGGATGCCGCCGGAGATGCGCGAGAACCGGGGCGAGATCGAGCTGGCGCGCCGCCACCAACTGCCCACCCTGGTCACGCTGGGCGATATCCGCGGTGAACTGCACGGCCACACGACCTGGAGCGACGGCACTGCCGACATCGCCGAGATGGCCGAGGCCGCGCGCGGGCGCGGCTATGCCTATTGGGCGGTGAGCGACCACAGCGTGGGGCTGGGCATGGTCGGCGGGCTGGACCCCGAACGCCTGCAGGCGCAGGCCGCCGAGATCGCCAAGCTCAACGATCGCTGGAAGAGCCAGGGCGTGGACTTCCGGCTGCTGCGCGGCTGCGAGGTCGAAGTCCTGGCCGACGGCACGCTGGGGCTGCCCGACGAGGCCATGGCCGCGCTCGACGTGGTGGTGGCGAGCATCCACAGCGGGCTGCGCCAGGACCGCGAGACGATCACGGCGCGCTGTCTCAAGGCCGTCTATAACCCGCATGTGGACATTCTGGGCCACCCGACGGGCCGCATCATCGGCGTGCGCCCTCCCTCCGAACTGGATGTAGAGCGCGTGCTGCAGGCGTGCGCCGAGACGGGGACGGTGGTCGAGATCAACGCCCACCCGTCGCGCCTCGACCTCAGCGATGTCTATGCGCGGCGCGCCGTCGAACTGGGCTGCAAGATCGCCATCAACAGCGATGCGCACGAGCGCGAGGGCATGGAGATGATGGAGTATGGCATCGCCACGGCGCGGCGCGCTTGGCTGCGCCCGCAAGATGTGATCAACACCTATCCGCTGGAGCAGATGTTGGGCTTTCTGAAAGACCGGCGCGGGCCGGTGCAGCGCACTTAGGCGCTGTCGTTATCCATCCCAAGCCTGATTGCCACAACCAGAATGGACCGGAGCCGGAGATGACACGTCCCACCCGCAAGACCCCTGCTGATCGCCCGCCGCGCGCCCCGCGCCGCGCGGCTGCCAGAGAATCGACGCCCCAACCGCCGGCTTCCCCGGCGTCGAGCGAGCAAGAAGCGGCCGCGCAAGAAGCGCCTGTGTCCGAAGTGACTGTGCCGGGGCCGGGTGCGCCGGTCGCCGCGCAGGGGGCCGCCCCACCGCGCGCGCCGGCCAAGGCATCGGGGTCGCAGCCGTGGCTTGGTTGGGCTGCGGCGATCTTGGTGGTGGTTCTGGTGCTGATCGGCATCGCGCTGGGGGTCGAGCGGCTCAACGACCAGACGCAGCGCATCGGCGCCGAAGTCCAGTTGACGCCGATTGTGGGCGGCATGGCTGTGCCCACGACGCCGGCGAGCAGCAGCGGCGAACCGGGTGTGGTGGTCACAGATGGCGCGGCGCTGACCGCGACGGGTACGCTCAGCCCATCCGCCGCGGTGACGGATGCGGCGACCATTGCCGGGACAGCCGCGGCTTCCGGCACGGCGACGGGGGGCACGGCGGCGGGCGAGGCGGAGCCGCAGGTGACGGTCCTCGCCGGGCCTGCGCCGGTCTTTGAGCCGGACACGGCGGTACACAACAGCAGCGGCGATGTACTCGTCTACGCCGAGCCGAGCCTTGAGGCGCAGGTCTTGGATAGCTATGCCGCGGGGGTGGCGTTGACCGTCTTGGAGCCGGGCGGCGACTTCACCGCCTATCCTGTCGAGGTCGAGGGGCAAGGCTGGGTGCGTGTGCGCGCCGCCGATGGGCTGGTCGGCTGGACCCCGGCGGCAGGTCTTACGCCCGTCGATTAGAGCCACTGGCAAGAGGATGCGCGTATGAGCGACAGGGCCGGGCCGCCGCAGGAGACGGTGGGGAACGAGGCCGCGGTAGTGGGCGCGGCAGCCGATGGGGCGGGTGGCAATGAAGCTGCGGCCGCGGCGCGTGTGCAGGAACTGCGCGACCAGATCCGCTATCACCAGTATCGCTATTATGTGCTGGACGATCCGGAACTGAGCGACGCCGAGTTTGACAAGCTCTTTGGCGAACTGCAGGCGCTGGAAGAGGCGCACCCCGAGCTGCGCAGCGACGACAGCCCGACGGTGCGCGTCGGCGGCCTGGTCTCGGATCGGTTCGAGAAGACGCGCCACCCGACGCCGATGCTCAGCCTGGCGAATGCCTTTAGCGAAGAGGACCTCTTTGCCTGGCGCGAGCGCGTCAGGCGCCTCTTGCCCGAAGAGGAGCGCGCCCGTCTGGCCTATGTGCTGGAGCCGAAGTTCGACGGGCTGACCGTGGTGCTGCACTATGAGCAGGGCCGTTTTGTCTTGGGGGCCACGCGCGGCGATGGGGTGCAGGGGGAGAATATCACGCCCAACCTGCGTACCGTGCGCGAACTGCCGCTGCATATTCCGGTGGACCCGCGGCGCGGCGTGACCGCGCCCGCCCGCCTGGTGGTGCGCGGCGAGGCCTATGTGGAAAAGGCCGATTTTGAGGCGTTCAACCGCCGGCAGATCGCCCAAGAGGAGCGCACCTTTGCCAACCCGCGCAATTTCGCCGCCGGCAGCCTGCGCCAGTTGGACAGCCGTATCAGCGCGGGCCGGCCCGTCAAGCTCTGGGTCTACCAAGTGTTGGTCTTGGAAGGCGGCGCGGCGCTGACGACGCACAGCGGCGCGTTGGCCTATCTGGCCGATCTAGGGCTGCCGGTCTATCCGGATGTGCGCCGTTTTGCCGACGCCGATTTCGAGGCGCTGGTCGAAGCGACGGCGGCCTTCGGCGCGCGGCGGCATGACCTGCCCTTTGAGGTCGACGGCGTGGTCGTCAAGGTGGATGACTTGGCGCAGCAGGCGCAGCTTGGCTTCACCGGCAAGGACCCGCGCTGGGCCATCGCCTATAAGTTCGCCGGGCAGGAAGAGGTCACGCGGCTGCTGGATATTGTGTTGAACGTGGGGCGCACGGGCGTGATCACGCCCAATGCGGCCCTAGAGCCGGTGCAGATCGGCGGTGTGACGGTGAGCAAGGCCACGCTGCACAACGAGGACTATATCAAGGCGCTGGATATCCGGGTGGGCGACCGGGTGTTGGTCAAGCGCGCCGGCGATGTGATCCCCAAGGTGCTGCGCCCGTTGGTGGAGCTGCGCAGCGGCGATGAACAGCCCTGGCAGATGCCCGCCACCTGCCCGGCCTGCGGCCAACCGCTGGTGCGGCCCGAAGGCGAAGCCGCGACCTATTGTGTAAATAACGCCTGCCCGGCCCAGTTGGTGCGGATGGTGGAGCATTTCGTGGGCCGGGGCGCGATGGATATTGAGGGCTTTGGCATCCGCCAGGCTGAGCTGTTTGTCGAGCGCGGCTATATTCACGACCTGGCCGATATCTATGCCCTGCCCTGGGACGAGATCCGCCAACTGGAAGGTTATGGTGATAAGCGCGTCGAGAACCTGCAGGCGGGGGTAGAGGCCAGCAAACAGCGCCCGATCGCCCGGCTGCTGACGGGGCTGGGCATCCGCTATGTGGGGTCGGTGGTGGCCGAACTGCTGATGGCGCACTTTGCCAGTTTGGACGCGTTGATGGCCGCGTCGGCGGAAGAGCTAAATCAAATCGACGGGATCGGCCCGCGCATCGCCGCCAGCGTGGTCGACTATTTCTCGTTGCAGCCGAACCGTGACTTGGTGCGGCGGCTGGCCGAGGCCGGGGTGCGCACGGCAGACCTGGATCGCCCGGCGCGCCAAGGCCTTGATTGAGGCGCACGGCGGCAAGGTGACGGGCAGCGTCAGTGGCAAGACCGACTTTTTGGTCGTGGGCGAAAATGCGGGCAGCAAGCTGGACAAGGCGACCCAGTTGGGCGTTGCCACGCTCGACGAAGCGGGGCTGCTGGCGCTGGTCGCAAGCGGCCCTGAACCCCGATCTGGGTAAAGCGAGGAAAGAGCCATGTATATCAATGAAGCGCCGCTGGCGGCGGCGTTGGATGGCATGCAACATCGCCAGCACAGCCTGTCGCTTTTTCTCGAGCAGATGTGCAGCCGCATCGACAGCTTCGATCCCCATGTCCATGCGTTTTTGCCGGAAGGCAACCGGTTGGAGCGGCTGCGCGCCGACGCGGCCGCGCTGCGCGGCCGTACACCTGGGCGCAAGCATTATCCACCGCTCTATGGCGCGCTGGTGGGGGTGAAGGATGTCTTTCGGGTCGACGGCTTTGCCACGCGCGCCGGCAGCCAGCTTCCGCCGGATCTGTTTGTGGGGCCGGAAGCCGCCTGTGTACAGCGGCTGCGCAAGGCCGGGGCGTTGATCGCGGGCAAGACGGTGACCACCGAGTTCGCCTATTTTGAACCGGGGCTGACCCGCAACCCGCATAATGTCGGCCACACGCCGGGCGGGTCGAGCAGTGGGTCGGCGGCGGCGGTGGCGGCAGGCATGTGCAACCTGGCGCTGGGTACGCAGACGATCGGCTCGGTGATCCGGCCCGCGGCGTACTGCGGCATTGTCGGCTACAAGCCGAGCTTACACCGTATCCCCACCGAGGGGTTGATCTACTTCTCGCGCACCATCGACCATGTGGGGCTGTTTACCCAAGACCTGCCCGGCATGGCGATTGCCGCCGCGGCGCTGTGTGAAAACTGGCGGCCCGCGGCGGAGGAGAAGGGGCTGCCTGTGTTGGGCGTGCCCGACGGCCCCTATCTGGCGCAGGCCGAGCCGGACGCGCTGGCGATCTTTGAGGAGTTCCTGTTGATGCTCCAGGTGTCGGGCGTGGCGGTCAAGCGTGTGGCGGCCTTGGCGGATATCGAACAGCTAAACACGCTGCACCGCCGGATGATCTTTGGCGAGTTTGCGCGTGAACACGCGGAGTGGTTTGCCCAATATGGCGAACGCTATCGCCCGCGCACTGCCGAAGCCATCCGCACCGGCCAGACCGTGAGCGATACGGAGCTGGATGACCTGCGCGCGCTGTGCCTCGAACGCCGCGCCGCGCTGGCCGCGCAGATGGACGCCGAGGGGATCGACCTGTGGGTGACGCCCGCCGCCACCGGCCCCGCGCCGGAGGGGATCCAGTCCACCGGCGACCCAAACATGAGCCTGCCCTGGACCCATGCGGGCATGCCTGCGCTGACGCTGCCCGCGGGCCGGGCGGCCAATGGGCTACCGCTGGGGATGCAACTGGTGGCGCGCTATGGGGCAGACGAGCAGTTGATGGCCTGGGCCGCCTTGGTGCTGGAGCGCATGCCCGAACCGGTCGACGTCGATATTTGACGCAGCGTGTTGATCTAGATCAAGCGTGGCGCAAGCTTGCCGCTGCGTTTGGCTGTTGCGTTTGGCTGTTGCGCTTGGCTGTGAGGAGTGGATAACGCTGCATGGCTGAATCATCGTACCCGATGCTGCCTGTGCCGGAGGCGCAGGCGTTGGTCTTGGCGCAGACCGTCACCTTGCCGCCTGTGACCGTGGCGCTGTCCGCGGCGTTGGGCTATGTGGTCGCCCAGGATATCGTCGCCCAGGAGCCGCTGCCGCCCTTCCCGGCCTCGGTCAAGGACGGCTATGCCGTGGTGGCGGCGGATGGGCCGGGCGACTATCGCTTGGCGGGCGAAGTGACGGCGGGCCGCACGGCAGATTTTTGGGTGCAGCCGGGCACAGTGGCCTATATTACGACGGGCGCGCCGCTGCCGGCGGGGGCCGACGCCGTCGTGCAGGTCGAGGATACCGAGCGGCTGCCGTCGCCCGACGGCGCACGGGTGCGCATCCACAGACAGGTGCGCCCCGGCGAGGACATTCGCCCGGTGGGCAGCGATGTGGCGGCGGGCCAAGTCGTGCTGCAGGCCGGCGAGCGGTTGGGCGCGGCGGAGATAGGGCTGCTGGCGACGGTGGGCGCGGCGCAGGTGCCGGTCTATCGCCGCCCGCGCGTGGCGATCCTCTCGACGGGGGACGAATTGGTCGAGCCGGAGGTCACGCCGGGCGTGGGGCAGATCCGCGACAGCAACCGTGCGACGCTGGCCGCGGCGGTGCTGGCCGCGGGGGCCGAGCCGGTCGACCTGGGCATCGCGCCTGATGTGCAGGGGGAACTGGAAGCGCGCGTGCAGCGGGGGCTGGCCGAGGCCGATATCCTGCTCAGCACGGGCGGGGTCTCGATGGGCGAGTTGGATCTGATCAAACCGCTGTTGGAGCAGGCGGGGACGGTGCATTTTGGCCGGCTGCGCATGAAGCCGGGCAAGCCGTGTACCTTTGCCACGGCGGCGGTGGGCGGGCAGCGGCGGCTGATCTTTGGGCTGCCGGGCAACCCGGTCAGCAGCCTGGTGACCTTTTACTTGCTCGTCGTGCCTGCCATTCGCAAGCTGGCCGGTTATGCCGACCCGATGCTGCACCGTGTGCAGGCCCATTTGGCCCAGCCGCTGGCGCTCGATGCCTACCGGCCCGAATATCACCGGGCGCTGCTGCGCTGGGACAGCAGGCTGAACCAGGGTCGCGGCGGCTATCTGGCGACGAGCACGGGACGCCAGGCCAGCAGCCGCCTGCTGAGCATGCGCACGGCCAACGCGCTCTTGGAACTGCCGCTGGGTGAGGGCGAGCTGGCGGCGGGGTCGGTGGTCTCGGCCCTGCTGATCGGACACGGCTGATCGGACACGGCTGATCGGCGACGGATGATCGGCAAGGTATGATTGTAAAGGCGTAAGTATGAGTGATGGCTTGACCCATTTGGATGCGCGCGGCCACGCGACCATGGTCGACGTGGGCGACAAGGCGGTGACTAGCCGCACGGCGCTGGCGCGTGGGGTGGTGCAGATGGCCCCGTCCACGCTGGCCGCGATCCGCGACGGCCATGTGCCCAAGGGCGATGTGCTGGCCGCGGCGCGCCTGGCCGGGATCATGGCGGCCAAAAAGACGCCGGAGTTGATCCCGCTCTGTCACACGCTGCTGCTGACCAAGGTGGCGGTCGATTTTGAGATCGACGAGGCGGGCAGCCGTCTGGTGATCACCGCCCTGGTGCGCTGCAACGGGCAGACCGGGGTGGAGATGGAGGCGTTGACCGCGGTGAGCGTGGCGGCGCTGACGATCTATGATATGGCTAAGGCGCTGGAAAAGACGATGACCATCGGCGAGATCTGCCTGGTGGAGAAGGTGGGCGGCAAGTCGGGCGAGTGGCGCCGCGCCGAATGAACAGCCGGCGCGGGGCAGGGCAGCCTTGCATGAAAAAAAGCTGCGATTGAGATAAGTGGGTGGTGTGGATGAAGATCAGTATTCGATTGTTTGCGACGCTGCGCCAGGAGGCGGGCTGGTCTGAACAGACGCTGGAACTGGCGGAGGGGGCAACGGTGGCGGATGCCCTGGCCGCGCTGGCGCAAGGTTTCCCGGCGCTGCGCTTGACGGGCAGGCCGGTCTATGCCGCGGTCAACCAGGCGTATGCCCAGCCGGAACAGGTTTTGGCCGCCGGCGATGTCGTGGCGCTCTTCCCGCCGGTCTCCGGCGGCGGGGGGCGCGGCGCCGAGGCAGGGAATGGAGAGGAGAGGGCCATGGCCGGTGAGGGGCGTAAGCTGTTTGAGATCACGGAGCAGCCGTTGTCGTTGGACGATGTGGCGCGGCGCGTGAGCCGGCCCGATTGTGGCGCGATCACGACGTTCGGTGGCATGGTGCGCGGCGAGACGATGACCGAGGCGGGGGTGCGCGGCACTGATTTTCTGGAATATGAGGCCTACACCGAGATGGCCGAAGCGATGTTGGCGCAGATCGGCGACGAGATCAAGCAGCGCTGGCCGAAAGTGCAGGCGGTGAGCATCCTGCATCGCGTGGGGCGCTGTGAGATCGGCGAGCCGAGCGTGGTGATCGCCGTGGCTACGCCGCATCGCGGGGATGGTTGTTTTGAGGCGTGCCGCTATGCCATCGAACGGTTGAAGGCGGTGGTGCCGATCTGGAAGCAGGAGAACTGGGCGGATGGGCAGGTGTGGGTCGAAGGGCCGCGCCAGCCAGAGTTGGATTTATCGGCGCCGGAGCGGATCACAAATCCCGACGCTCGCCCCTAAATTTGACAATGCTCTGGAAAAATGGTAGACTATCTTCCATTGTCCGGCAGGGCTGGCGAAAAGTATGCGTCGGCGGCTGCGGTTAACAGATGAATAGTGGGCGGATAAGACTGTCGCTGCCGGTCATGCGTCGGCAGAGGAACTTCCCGACTCCCACTCTGCCTGCGGCGAGGCGACTCGGCGGGGCGGAGCGGTTGCCCCACGAAACCGCAAGTGGGGGCAGCCATCCGGTAACGGGTGGTTGACTATAACCGCAACAGAGAGTAAACCCGCCTGCGTTGGCAGGTGAGGGGTGAAAGGGTAGGGTAAGAGCCTACCAGCGGCTGCAGCGATGCAGCCGGCTAGGCGAGCGTGCAACTGGGAGCAAGGCGAGAGGGTCAGGCTCGACACCGGCGACGGTGGGGCATGATCTCGTCGCAGCGGTGCGGGCGAGGTTGGGTAACACCCAGCAAGCCACAAACTGCCAGGTGGGTCTGAGATAGATGACAGTCCAGGTCGAGCGGCGTTGAGCCGGCGCAGGATGCGACGACCTGACAGAATCGGGGGTAATCATCCGCCCTCAATTTGCAGACTGCGGCAATTTCGTCTACAATGGGAAGGCGCTGGCGACCGCTCGGGCGAGCAGGCGCTAGGCCGACGTGGCGGAATGGCAGACGCGATAGACTTAGGATCTATTGCCCGAAAGGGTGTGGAGGTTCGAGTCCTCTCGTCGGCACCTAGGGCAGTTGGGGCCCGTGGCCTAGCGGGAAGGCGTCTCCTTTGCAAGGAGAAGATCGTCGGTTCGAATCCGACCGGGTCCACTTCCCCGGCTTGCGGTGTCAGGTGCAGATGGGCCAGATCGAAGGTGTGCAGGGTCTGCGGGCGTAGTTCAGTGGTAGAACGTCTCCTTGCCAAGGAGAAGGTCGTGAGTTCGAATCTCATCGCCCGCTCTAGGAGGCCGGCCAACTGGCCGGCCTTTTTGCCGAGATAGCTCAGTCGGTAGAGCACAGCACTGAAAATGCTGGTGTCCCCAGTTCAAGTCTGGGTCTCGGCACCTCGGTATCTCGCTTTTGAGATAGCCTGATGTGAGTTTTGTGTGAGGTTGCAGGCTTTGTCGTTCGTAGTCTAGCGCTCAGGTAGGATCGTCGAGTGCGGTGATGGGGGATCGTCTAACGGCAGGACTACGGACTTTGGATCCGTCAATCGGGGTTCGAATCCCTGTCCCCCAGCTAGGCCGGGGTGGGGTCACCTGCCCCGGTTTCTTGTGAGACGGGTTTAGGCAGTTGGGTTGGGTAGGATCATACGGCGTCTGTAGCTCAATGGCAGAGCACCAGATTGTGGATCTGGGGGTTGTGGGTTCGAGCCCCATCAGACGCCCCTTCGACAACGGCCTCTGGAGAAATCCAGGGGCCGTTTGTTTATTGGCGACGCGAAATGACTCGAACCTGGCTGTCATACACTCGTGTAAAGTGTAGATTGGATTTCGAACTCGCTTTGGGGCGAGTTAAGCCTATCAGAGTATGCTTTAGATTATCTGCCAAGGCGACACACCTGCTATGGATCTGCAAGGGAATCCTGTGCCTCTCAAAGGGTGCGTAGACACGAACATCAGCCCTGATTGAGTTGATCATACCTGCTCTCGCTCATCCGGCAGGATGCATGCTTCGCACAGCAACGCTGGAATGCCGGCGCTGTATGATCCGCTTACCGCTCATTGCGTGCCGAGGCGGATGCGGCTATACTGGACAGTGCTGCCTTATCCAGCCTACCAGAAGCCAACTCTCATTGCCATGTCTGCTGTCCTCATTGCCACCCTCGGGGCCGAGCCGCAGGTTGTCTCGCTGGCAACGTATCTGCTTTTGGCGCAGCGTGTTCCACTGCAGGCCGTCTTTGTCCTCCACACCGATGCCAGCCATCCGCCTATCGGCCAGGCGCTGCCGCTTCTACGCGACGCGTTTGCCGCCCAGCCTAGCTGGCCGCCGCTGCACACGGTACCAGTCCAGGCGGTTGACGCTCTGACGCCCCAGGAGCTTGACTGCTTCGGCGAGACGTTCTTCCAGACCCTGCAGAGCCAGCTAACTCACGGCCGCCAGATCCATCTGCTGTTGGCCGGTGGGCGCAAGTCCATGGCGATGGTGGGCATGAGCGTCGCCCAACTCTTGTTAGGGCCGCACGACGCCATCTGGCATCTCTACTCAGATGATACCCTGCGCCATTCAGGGCGCATGACACCCACAGCAGGAGACCAGGTGCAGTTGGTGGCGGTGCCGCTGCCCCACCCGGCGATGGCTTCACCCCAGTTCACCCCTACTGCCCAAGCTCCTACACGCGCCGCAGCCTTGGCTACGGTCGAAGCGCTGCGGGCGCGCCAGGCGCAGCAGTTCATCGCCTCGATCCTCACGCCTGCGGAGCGCGATTTGGCCGTACTGGTCGCCAGAGAGGTACTGACTGCCGAGGAAATGGCGGCGCGCCTGCACAAATCGCCCAAAACCATCACCAACCAACTCACCACCATCTACAGCAAGCTAGAGAGTGCCTTCGGTCTCCAGCC
>QEUY01000198.1 GCA_003577365.1 Chloroflexota bacterium
CCGGATCACCGAGTTAAAGAAGGTCTCGGCCAGTTCCAGGTCGTTGCGTTGGGCGATCAACTTGGCATAGACTTCTTTGATCGCCAGCCAGAGCGGTTCCTGGGTGGCGGCATCGCCCAACAAAATGCGCGCGCCGGCGACCACGTCCGCCACTACCAGCCCATAGATCGCCAGCCGCTCGACGCTGTCGGCCTGCGCCTCGCGCCAGGCCTGCGCGGCAAAGCGATCGCGCGCCCGCCGCGTGATGGCCTTGAAGGTCGCCTGATAGATCTCAAAGGCGTTGGCGATCGTCGTGGCCGCGGCGCGCGCCAGTTGCCGCATCCGGCTTTCAGAGAGCGGCAGAAACGGCGCAGCCTCGGCCGGGTGTCCATTCTGGGCCGGACCGGCGGGTGTGGAGCGTGACATAGAACACCTCTGGGCAGAACAGCGGGCGTACGACCGCCGCAGACCGGATCAAAATGCTTCTCCAGCTTATCGAACCGCAGTTCCGGCGCAGTTGATGGCAGCGTCCTGCAAACTCGACCGGCACCGGCGTGTGGATGCATTTCACGTTTGGGCGCGTTCGGTGGCTGGTGAGGTGACAGTCGCTTCGGAAGTGACTGTCACCTCGTCGGCGACCCTCGATCTGAGATAGTCCCCGACGTGTGAAGAAATTCACAAAATGGGCTAGATGGCCTATAATGGCTGGAATCGGGCAAGCTCGGCGGCAAGGCGCAGAACTCTATGGATACGTCTTGCTTTGTAGACTGGAGGTCATTGCGTGGACGATCTGCTCTTTGCGCGGCTGCAAATGGCCATGTCACTGGGCTTTCACATCATCTTTGCGGCTGTGGGCATCGGCATGCCGCTGCTCATGGTCGTGGCCGAGGGCCTCTATCTGCGCACACAGGACCCTGGCTATCTCAACCTGGCAAAGCGGTGGGACAAAGGCACGGCTATCCTCTTTGCCGTCGGCGCGGTGTCGGGCACTGTGCTCTCGTTTGAGCTAGGGCTGCTCTGGCCCACCTTTATGGCCCACGCCGGGTCGATCATCGGCATGCCCTTTTCGCTGGAGGGCTTCGCCTTCTTCACCGAGGCCATCTTCCTGGGCATCTATCTCTATGGCTGGACGCGTATCCCGCCGCTGACCCATTGGCTGGCCGGGGTGATCGTCGCCATCAGCGGCGCGATCTCCGGCGTCTTTGTCGTGACGGTCAACGCTTGGATGAACGCGCCCACGGGCTTTGACTATGTGGATGGACAGTTTACGAACATTGACCCCATCGCCGCCATGTTCAACCCCGCCACACCGCACCAGGTGATCCATATGACGCTGGCCGCCTATGTGGCGACCGGCTTTGTCGTAGCGGCGGTCCACGCCTACTTTTTGCTCAAGGATCGCCAGAACCGCTTTCACCGCCGCGCCCTGGGCATCGCCCTGACGGTAGCGATGGTCTCGATCCCCTAGGCGGGCTGCCCGACGACGAGGCCATGACCGTGCGCGGCGCGCTCAAAATCCCCTATGGCTTGAGCATCCTGGCCGAGATGAACCCCCAAGCCACCGTCGCCGGGCTGGCGGAGTTTCCCCGCGACGAATGGCCCAACACCGCCATCGTCCATCTCTCCTTCGACCTAATGGTCGCCAGCGGCATGGCGATGCTCCTGCTGGCGGCGTGGGCCGCGTGGCTCTGGTGGCGTAGACGCACCCTGCCCGACCACCCCTGGCTGTTGCGCGGGCTGGTCGCAGCCGGGCCGCTCGGCTTTATCGCCATCGAAACCGGCTGGATCGTGACCGAGGTGGGCCGCCAACCCTGGGTCATCTACGGGCTGATGTGCACCGCCGACGCGGTGACGCCCATGCCGGGGCTGATCGTGCCGCTGACCACCTTCACACTGCTCTATATCTTCCTCTCGGTGATCCTGGTCTTTCTGCTGCGGCGGCAGTTCTTGGAGACCGCGCCGCGGCCGCGGAAGCTTTCAGAGGAGAAGGAGGCGCGCTATGCCGGGGCTTGAAACTATTCTGGCGGGCGTCCTCTTCGCCGCCATCGTGATCTACGCGCTGCTCGGCGGGGCCGACTTCGGCGGCGGCATGTGGGACCTGCTGGCCTCCGGCCCACGGGCGCGCCGCCAGCGCATCGCCATCGAAGCGGCCATCGGCCCGGTTTGGGAAGCCAATCACGTCTGGCTGATCTTGGCGGTGGTGCTGCTCTTCACCGCCTTTCCGCCCGCCTTCGCTGCCATGATGACCGCGCTGCACATCCCGATCACGCTGGTGTTGATCGGCGTTGTGCTGCGCGGGTCGGTCTTTGTCTTTCGCAAATACGACGCCCAAGACGACGCCATCCACCGGCGCTGGAGCACGCTCTTTGGCGTCGCCAGCGTTCTCACCCCGTTTCTGCAGGGTGTGGTGATCGGCGCGCTGGCAAGCGGCGAGATCCGCGTCGCCGACGGCACGGTCACCAGCGGCTTCTTTGCCGGTTGGCTGACCCCCTTTGCCCTGGCCTGCGGTCTGTTTGCCCAGGGTCTTTTCGCCTTTCTCGCCGCCGCCTATCTGACGCAAGACACGGCAGGCGACCGCGAACTACAGGAGGACTTCCGGCTGCGCGCCCTGCTCTCTGGGCTATCTTTGGCCCCGGCAGCGGCGCTCGTCTTTTTTATCGCGCGCGACCACGCGCCGCTGATCTTCCAAGGGTTGACCAGTTGGTGGGCGCCGCTGCTCTTGGCCGCCACCAGCGTCTGCGCCCTGGCCGCGCTCGCTGGCCTGTGGCTGCGCCGCTATCGCCTGGCGCGCCTCGCCGCCGCCGGCCAAGTCGCCTGTATCATCGCCGGGTGGGGTCTGGCGCAGTACCCGTATCTGATCGTGCCCGATGTGACCTATGCCGCCACCGCTGCGCCGCAGATCACGCTGCGGCTGGTCAGCATGGGCCTGGCGGCAGGCGCACTGCTGCTGATCCCGTCGCTGGCCTATCTGGTCTGGATCTTCAAACTGCGCGGCAACGCCCTGGATGTGGCCGAAGGCTAAAAAAGAGGTAGAACACGCAACGGCGACAACCGGAGCGGTCGCCGCCGTTTTTTACTTGGCAATCTGATGTCAAATCAGCCGGCTAGCGCGGCGGGTGCATGGGCATGACGACGTGCAAGAACTCGTCCTCGCCCATGCCCAGCGGGCGGATCGTGCCGGGGCGCGTGCTTTGCGTCGTCTCCAACACCACCTGCGCCTGGTCGATCTGGCTCAGCACGTCGATCAAGAAGCGCGCGTCAAAGGCGATCTCCAGGTCGGTTCCCTCGACCATGGCGTCCAGCTCATTGACGCTGTCGCCCATCTCGGCGCTGGTAGCCGTCAGCCGGATCTGCCCCTCCTGTTTGCCGCCGTTGCCGGGGCTGACTGCCACGCGCACGATGTTGGCGTTGTCGCGCGCAAAGAGCTGCGCCACACGCACCGCCTTGAGCAGCGACGCCGTGTCCACCACCGTGCGCGTGGTGTGCGTCTTGGGGATGATGGCGCGATAGTCGGGGAAGCGGGCGTCGATCAACTGGCTGGCAAGCTCCACGCGGTGGAACGCGCCGCGGCCCTCCTTGCCCCACACCTGGAACAAGATCTGGTTGCGCGCCTGGGTCACGATCACCTGCACCGGTTTGGAGGTATCGGCGTCGGCAATGATGCGGCCCAGTTCGCCCAGGCTGCGCGCCGGAACCAAGACCGTGATCGGCTCTTGCACAAAGGGCCGGTCCAGATGGGCGCTGCGCACGCTCAGCCGGTAGCCGTCGGTGGCAGCCATGGTCAGCCGTTCGGGGTGAAAGCTCACCTCGACGCCGGTCAGCGTAGGGCGGCTCTCGTCGGTCGAGGCCGCAAAGCTGACCTGGTCGATCATCTTGCGCAGCCCGCTCGTCTCCAGCTCGATGCGCGTGCCCTCCAACACCTCCACCTGCTCGTCCATCTCGTCGCCCGTGCCCGCCGTGGGGATGATAGGGAAGTCGGAGGCGTCCAGCCCCTTCATATTGGCGTCATAGCGCGCGCAGCGCAGATGCAGTGTCTGTGTGCGCACCGCCAGTTCCATGTCAATACGTTCAGGCGGCAGGCTGTTGACGAACTCGCCGAGCAGCCGCGCCGGCACGGTGATCGCTCCCTCATCCTCCACCTTGGCCCCGATCCAGCAGTTGACGCCGATCTCCAAGTTGGTGGCGGCCAGCCGCAGCTCATTGTTTTTGGCTTCGAGCAGAATATTGCCCAGCACAGGGAGCGTGCTGCGGGCGGCGACAGCGCGGCCGACGATCGAAAGCCCTTTGGCTAGATTTTCTTGAAGGCAGCTTACCCGCACGGAGGTCCTCCCTGGGTCACTATGTGGCTGGTGCGCGGTTTGCAGAAAACGTGACGGACTTGTGGCATGCCGCCCGTCTCCTCTCCGATGAGGCTCGACGACTGGGTTGAGTATAGCATCAAACTTGCGAAACGGAAAGCTGCCGAAATTCTTTCTGACAACTTTGCTTACCCGAGGGGTCGCACCTTGGACGAATCCTGGACGGCGGCCTCGGCGCGGCGGTGCGCCTCCACCACGCTGGGGTTAAGCCGGTGGCCGATCCCCGGCTCCTGTGACAAGAGCAGATAGCCGTCCTCGATGCGTTCGGCAGGCGCCAGCAGGTCGGCGCGCCAGTCGACCTCGCCCCAGGCATATTCCAGAATATAGAAGTTGGGCGCTGTGCTGATGACCTGGGCGGTGGCCGCGGTCGCCACCGGCCCCGCCGGGTTGTGCGGCGCGATCAACAGTTGTTGCATGGTCGCCGCGGCGGCAATCTGCTTGGTCGCCAGCAGCCCGCCGTCATGCTTCACATCGGGCATCAACACGTCGACCACGCGCCGCCGGAGAAAGGGCGCAAATCCCTCCATGCCAAACAGGCTCTCCGCCGAGGCGGTAGGCATCGGCACATGGGCCGTGATCCGCGCCAGGTCGTCAATCTGGTGATCCGGCACTGGTTCTTCAACCCAAAAAAGGCCACAGCCGGCCAACGCATCGGCCACGACCAGCGCCTCGCTGGCGTCCATGCGCCCATGGCAGTCGACCGCCAGCTCCACGCCGTCGCCGATGGCGGCGCGCACGGCCTGCACCCGTTCCACACCGGCGCGCCAGGCGGCCTGCGGCCCGGTGCGGATATGGTCGGGCGCGGTCAGCTCGTCGAAGGGGGCCAGTTTGATGGCGCTAAAGCCCTCGTCTACCGCCTGGCGCGCCGCCTGGGCAAAGCCCGCAGGCGTGCGCTGGCGCACATGGCGGTTGATATTGGCGTAGAGCCGCAGCCGCTCGCGCACGCTGCCCCCAAAGAGCACATGCACCGGCACGCCCAACCGCTGGCCCAAGATGTCCCACAAGGCCTGTTCGATGCCGCTCAACACCGTGTGGCCGGCGCGCCCGCCGTCCAGCTTCGCCATGCGCTGGATCAACATCTCGATGCGGGTCGGGTCGCTGCCCTGTAGCAGCCGCGCATAGTGCGCCAGCACCGCCACGGCCAAGGCATCGTTGCCGCTGTGGCTTGCTTCGCCCAGACCGGTCAGCCCGGCGTCGGTGTGGACCTGCACAAACAGCCAATCGCCGCGGTGGTTGACATGGACGATCACCGGCTCAATCGCCGTAATCTGCATGGCGGCCCCTTTAGCTACTTCCTTCTTTCTCTTCTTTGCGCCCTTTGCAAGCTTTGCGGTGAAATCTCTCTACAGCTTGCGGATGGCCCAACGCCAGGCCAGCCCCACGGCGATCAACAGACAGCCCGTCAACCAGATCGCCGGTTCCACCCAAAAGGCCAGGAAGAGACAGGCCAGCAGCCCCAACGCCGCCAGCCCACGCGGATAGCGCCGCTTCTCCTCCGGCAGTTGATAGGCCGCCAGGTTGGTGATGGCATAGTAGACCAATACGGTAAAGGCGCTGAACGACCAGGTCGTGCGCACGTCGCCGATCAGCACCAGCACGGCGATGATCACCCCCACCACCAGCACCGCGGCTTCGGGCGTGCGCCCCGTCTTGTCGATGCGCGCCAGCGCCGGCGGCATATCGCGGCGGCGGCCCATTGCCAGCAGCACGCGCGACAGCCCCAGGATCAAATTGAGCAGCACGCCCAGCATGGCCGTGATCGCACCGATCGCCAGGATCATGCCTGCGCCGGGGATGCCAAAGTCGCTTGCGATCACCTCCAGCGGGGCCGAAGTCTGCGCTGTCGCCAGGGCAAAACCCGCCGCGCCGGCATTGCCCACCGCCACCACGCCCACGCCCACATAGAGCGCCATCGTCACAAACAGCGTTACGATGATGGCGCGGGGAATGGTGCGCTGCGGCTCGCGCACCTCCTCGCCCAAGGTGGCGATCCGCCCGTAGCCAGTATAGGCCACAAACATCAACGCCGAGGCATGAAACAAGGCCCGGCCCGGGCTGATCCCCTCCGACGGCGGCGGGAAGAAGGGCAAGAAATTGGTCGCGCCCGCGGCGAACAGCCCCGGCAGCCCGGCCAGCATAAAGAAGACCAGCGCGCCCAGCGTCATCCCGACCACCACGACGTTGGTCAGGTTGGACTGCCGGATGCCGCCCAGCACAATCGTGGTCAGCGCGATCACCGCCACCAGCCCCAGCCCAATGCGCCACAGCGGGCTGGTGATGTCGAGCGCGCTCAGCACATAGCCCGCAAAGCCCAGCGCCGCGGTCGCCGCCGACGCGCTCTTGGCGCACAGGAACATCCACCCGGCGACAAAGCCCAGCGTGGGGTTGAGATACTTGTAGCCATACTCATAGGTGCCGCCGCTGACCGGATGGCTGGCGGCCAACTGGGCGCTGGACAGCCCGTTGAAGGTCGCCACCAGCGCGGCCAGCGCAATCGCCAACACCACCGATGGCCCCGCGATCCCGGCGGCGATGCCGATACTGACAAAGACCCCAGTACCGACAATCGAGCCAAGTCCCATCAACACAGCGCCCCACATGCCCACCTCGCGCCGCAGGCGCGGGGTCATGGGCGTCGAAGAACTGATCTCTGCCACAGAACCATCTCTCTACTTAGCCGCCACCTTCTCAGGCCGCAGCATAATATGCAGTTCCTTCAACTGCTCCTCACTGATCGGGCAGGGCGAATCCAGCATCAGGTCGGTGCCCGCAGCCGTCTTGGGGAAGGCGATCACGTCGCGGATGCTGCCCGCCTCGGCAAAGAGCGCCACCACGCGGTCGATGCCCAGGGCGATGCCGCCGTGCGGCGGCGCGCCATACTGAAAGGCCTCCAACAGATGGCCGAACTGCGCCTCCATGTGCGCCCGATCCAGCCCCAAGACGCTGAAGAGCCGGTCTTGCAGGTCGCTGCGGTGGATGCGGATGCTGCCGCCGCCGATCTCCCAGCCGTTGAGCACCACATCATAGGCCTTCGCCAGCACGCTGCCGGGGTCGCTCTCCAGCCTGTCCCAGTCCTCATTGCGTGCGCTGGTGAAAGGATGATGCACCGCCTGCCAGCGTTTCTCCTCGTCGTTATACTCCAACAGCGGGAAATCGACCACCCAACAGAAGGCCAGCACATCATTGTCGATCAAGTTGGCGCGGCGGCCAATCTCCAAACGTAGATTGCTCAGGCTCTGCGCCACCACACTCGGCTGGCCGGCCACGATCAGGATCAGATCGCCCACCTGCGCGCCGCTGGTCTGCACGATGGCGGCCATCTCCTGCGGGGTAAAGAACTTGGCGACCTGCGAACGCAGCGCCTCGCCTTCATACACCCCTTGGGCATCAGGCGCGCCCGCCACGCCGATCCAGACCAGCCCTTTGGCCCCATACTGCTTGACAAACTCGGTCAGTTCGTCGATCTCGCGGCGCGACAGGTGCGCGCCGCCCGGATAGACCACGCCCTTTACCTGCCCGCCCGCATCCAACGCATTGCGGAAGACGCCGAAATGGCTGTCGCGCACCACCTCGTCCAGGTTAAACAAGGTCTGGCCGAAGCGCAGGTCGGGCCGGTCGATGCCATAGGTCTCCATCGCCTCGGCATAGCTGATCACCGGGAAGGGGATCTGCTGGATGCGCTTGGGGCTGATCTCTTTGCAGAGGTCGATCAACAACGCTTCGATCAAGGCGCGGATGTCGCTCGCCTCGACAAAGCTCATCTCTAGGTCAAGCTGGGTAAACTCTGGCTGGCGGTCGGCGCGCAGGTCTTCGTCGCGGAAACAGCGTGCGATCTGGAAATAGCGTTCGATGCCCGCCACCATCAACAACTGTTTCAACTGCTGCGGGCTTTGCGGCAGCGCATA
>QEUY01000199.1 GCA_003577365.1 Chloroflexota bacterium
TCGCCCATCAGCACGGCGTTCGGATGGCCTTCGAGCAGTTCGGTGATGAAGCCGAGCTGGGCCGCGCGCGCGACGGGACCGAGTGAAAGATGGGCGATGACGACGATCAGCGCAATCGCCTCCGGGACAGTGAGATCCCCGCGCACGGTCAGCACGGCATCCACGACGTCATGGCTAAAGCCTGCCTCCAGCAGCACGCCTTGGAGACGACGCTCGATAAAGGCTGCGGTCTCGGCCACCGCATCGGATGAGACCGCCACAGGCTGCAGTGCGGCAGCGGCGGCCAGCCCCTCCCGGATGCTGAAATCGACTTCGGCGGCCAACAGGTTGTTGACCACGCCCAGGGCGGCGCGGCGCAGGCCATAGGGGTCGGCGCTGCCGGTGGGGATGGCGCCCACGGCAAAGAGACCGGCCAGGCTGTCTAGCTTGTCGGCCAGGCTGAGGATCAGGCCGGGCATGCTGACCGGGTTGGCGTCGCCGGCGTAGCGCGGCAGATAATGCTCGCGGATGGCCTGGGCCACCTCGGCGCTTTCGCCGCTGCGCCGGGCGTAGATCTCGCCCATGATGCCCTGCAGGCTGGTCATCTCCACCACCATCGAGGTCACCAGGTCCGACTTGGCGAGCGCGGCGGCGCGTTCGGCCACGGTGCGGTCGCCCGACCCGGCGTGCAGCAGCTTGGCGACGGCAGGCGCAAGCCGTTGGAGCCGCTCGCTCTTGTCCAGCATCGAACCGAGCTTGGCGTGGAAGGTGAGCGTGCTCAGCCGCGGGGTAAAGCTCTCCAGGCTGCGCTCGGTGTCGTGGCGGAAGAAGAAGGCGGCGTCGGCATAGCGGGCGCGGATCACCCCCTCGTTGCCGGCGATGACCACCTCCGGGTGCGCCAGGTCGGCGGCGTTGGCGACTGTGACGAAGTAGGGCAGCAGCTTGCCGCCGGCCAGCACCGGGAAATAGCGCTGGTGCTTTTTCATCACGCCGATCAGCACCGGCTCAGGCAGCGCCAGGAAGCTCTCGTCGAAATGGCCGAGCAGGGCCTGGGGCGCTTCGACCAGGTCGGTTACCTCGTCGAGCAGGGCGTCGTCTTGGGGCGTCGTGCCGTTGACCTGCGCCGCGGCCGCGTCCACCTGCCGGCGCACCAGGGCGCGGCGCTCTCGGCGGTCCAGCACAATCCCTTGCGCGGCCACGGCATCGAAATAGTCGCCGGCCTGGGCGACGTGGAAGGTTGTGAACTCCCCCGGCGGCAGTTGGGCGGCGGCATCGGCAAAGCGGGGGCCGCGGCTGGTGTGGCCGGCGGTCACGCCCGCCCAGGTGAACGGGACCGGATGCTCGCCGTAGAGCGCCACGATCCAGCGCAGCGGGCGCGGATAGGCCGTGCCGCTGCTGTTCCAGCGCATGGTCTTGCCCCAGCGCAGGCTGTCGAGCAGGTCGCGGCAGAGGGCGGGCAGCACGGCGAGCGTCGCCTCGCCTTTGACCTGTTTGACCGCATAGACGTAGCCCTCGCGCGTCACCAGCGTGTTGACGGCGACGCCTTGGCCGCGCGCAAAGCCTTCGGCAGCCTTGGTGGGCGTGCCCAGGCTGTCGAAGGCGCGGTCCACGGCAGGGCCGCGTTTTTCGGTGGTTTCGTCGGCCTGGCGCGGGGCCAGCCCCGTGACCGCGGCGACCAGCCGCCGCGGCGTGCCGGTGACGCGCAGGCCGGCGTAGCTCAGGCGATAGCTTGCGAGCAGCCCGGCCAGCTTCTCCTCGATCTGAGCGATGCCCTCCACGACATCCTGGGCGGGCAGTTCTTCGGAACCCAGCTCCAGCACAAAGTCTTGGGGTGCATCGACCGTGGGCAGGCCGGCTTCCGGCGGGGTGCTGATGGCAGGCGGCGCGGAAACGCTGCCGTTGCCGTCGGCCAGCCAAGGATACTCCTCACGCTCGCGCTGGCTGACATAGAGTTCGGAGATAGCTCGCGCCTGGGTACGCATGGCCGCAAAGTATTTGGCGCGCTCGGTGACGCCAATCGCCCCGCGCGCGTCGAGCAGGTTAAAGGTGTGGCTTTGGCGCAGCACATAGTCATGCGCCGGCACAACCAGCCCGCGCGCGATGCAGGCTTCGGCCTCGGCCTTATAGATCTCAAAGAGCTGCTTGAGCCGGTCGACGTCGGCCAGTTCGAAATTGTAGATGCAATGTTCGATCTCCGGCGTGCGGTAGATCTGGGCATAGGTGTGCGTGTCGTCGACCTGGACATCCCAGACCTGGCGCTTGTTTTGCAGGTACATGACGATGCGGTCCAGGCCGTAGGTGATCTCCACGCTGACCGGGTCGAGCGCCAGGCCGCCCGCCTGCTGGAAGTAGGTGAACTGGGTGATCTCCTGGCCGTCGAGCCAGACCTCCCAGCCCAGCCCCCATGCGCCCAGCGCCGGCGATTCCCAGTTGTCTTCCACAAAGCGGATGTCGTGCTTGGTGGGGTCCAGCCCAATGGCGGCCAGGCTGCCCAGGTAGAGCTCCTGGGGATTGCCGGGGTCAGGTTTGAGGATAACCTGGTACTGGTGGTGCATTTGCATGCGATTGGGGTTTTCCGCATAGCGGCCGTCGTCGGCGCGGAAGGACGGCTCCACATAGGCGACGTTCCACGGCTCTGGCCCCAGCACGCGCAGCACGGTGGCCGGGTTCATCGTGCCCGCGCCCACCTTTTCGCTGTAGGGCTGTGCGATCAGACAGCCGCGCGCGGCCCAATATTCGTGTAACTGCAGGATGACTTCCTGCATGGTGGGGGGCTGCACAGTGGGCGCTTGGCCCGCCTGGGTTTGTGCTGCCTGCGTGTGGGGCATGCGCAGCATGGACGGAGTGGCGGCAGATGTTGGCATAGGTTCAAATCTCTCTGGCAGTGGATAGATAAACGGTCGCGGCGCGCATCGCAGCCCTACATGATCACGCGCCAGGGGACCGGCACAAAGGTCACGATAAAGATCAGGATCACCACATAGCCCAGCAGGCGGCGTTTGGCGTCCAGTTCGGTGATGTCGTCCAGCGCCGGGGGGTGAAAGGGTCCGAGCACAAAGACGATCAGGCCCAGCCAGACAAACCAGCCGGGAAAGCCGATCTCGGCCAGGGCGGGAAAGGCCGCCTGCAGCGGCTCCAGCCCGGCGACGGCCAGCGCGGCCATGATCGTCAGGGCCGCCAGGTTGATATAGCGCGCCGTGCGGCCAAAGAGCGCATAGACCGTATGCCCGCCGTCCAACTGGCTGACCGGCAGCAGGTTGAGCGCGGTGACCAGCAGCCCGATCCAGGCGGCAAAGGTCACCTGGTTCATAAAGACATCTTCGCCGGTGACCGGGTTGGGCAGCGCCTTGCCGAAGACGAGGAGCTTCGCATAGAAATAAAGCAGGCTGTTGCCCTCGCGCTGGATGATCACGCCCGGCGGCGGCACATCCACCGGGCTGGTGGAGAGGCCGATCAAGAGCAGCGGCACGGCCACGATCAGCCCGGCCAGCGGCCCGGCGATGCCGATGTCAAAGAGCTTGCGCCGGTCGAGGATCGGCTCCTTGAGCTGGATAAACGCGCCCAGCGTGCCAAAGCCGATCGGCATGGGGATGAAGTAGGGCAGCGTGACGGCGACGCGATGGATGCGCGCCGCGAAATAGTGGCCGAACTCATGCGCCGCCAGGATCGACAGCAGGGTAGCGGAGAAGGGCCAGCCCTGCAGCAAGTTCGCCGGGCGCAGCAAATCCCATACGCTTTGCACGTTGGCCGCGGCCGGCCCGTAGAGCGACCCGACAAAGAGCGTGCTGGCGATGGTCAACAGAAAGAGAACGATGTTGATCCAGACGCGCGGCCGCGCCTGGGCAGGGACGCCGGCCATGACATGCGCCACCACGGCCTGCGGGTCGTCGTCGCCGTCACGGCGCAGCAGCGGCGTATAGCCCAGCGTGCGCAGTTTGGCGACCCAGGTGGCGAAAAAGTCGTGGCTGGGGCGCAGCAGCCGCCCGCGCAGCACCAGCGCGCCGTCGCGCTTGAGGTCTTTGGGCGTCTGGATCGACTCAACCGCCATATCGCCCTGGACGACCGGCAGCACCTGCGCTACGATCCCGTCCATCCCCCACCCTGTGGTGCGCGGCGAGGCGTAGGGTTCCAGGAGTTCGGCCATAGAAATTGACTGTCACTTTCGACTATGATCCCATGCGCCAGCGGCCCAATGTCGCCGGCCTGGGGCCCCGTTGGGCAACTGAGGATTTTACCGCAAAAGCGTGGATAATGGTATAACACAGCCTACCGGTTGCAGCGTTATCGCCGGTGCGCTGTTTATCTCTCGGTGTGTGCCGCCCGCGCTTGCGCAGGGCTATTCAGAAGGGACCTTGTCGCATGAATCCTTTCCTCCAACGGCTCCGCGAACAACCGCTGCTCTGTGACGGCGCCATGGGGACGATGCTCTACGCGCGCGGCGCCAGCAGCGAGCAATGCTTGGAGCAACTGGTGATCGACCGGCCCGGCTGGGTGACCGGCATCCACCAGGCCTATGCCTCGGCAGGGGCCGATATGATTACAAGCCACACCTTTGGCGCAAACCGCTTTCGCCTGGCGCAGCACGGGCTGGAAGACAAGGTGCGCGAGCTGAACTTCAAGGCGGTGCGGCTGGTGCGCGATGTGCGCGAGGTGACGGGCCGCGCCCTCTTTATCGCGGGCAATGTCGGGCCGGTCGGGCGGCGCGTCGCCTGGGACAACGTGGCCGAGCGCGACGCCGTGGCCGCGGCCTTTCGCGAACAGATTGAGGTGCTCTGGGAGGCCGGGGCCGACCTGCTGCTCTTCGAGACCTTCAGCGACCTGAAAGAGCTGGAAACCGCCGTGCAGATGGCGAAGGCGCTGTGTGACCTGCCCATCGTGGCGTCGACCACCTATGCGGGCGATGGGCTGACGCTGGCGGGGCAGAGCGCCGACGAGGTGACGGCGCGGCTGCTGACCGCGGGCGTGGATGTCGTGGGCGTCAACTGCTCGGTCGGCCCCGCGCCGATGCTGGAGACGCTGCGCATCATGCATGCGGTCGCGCCGGACGCGCCGCTGAGCGCCATGCCCAATGCCGGTTTCCCGCGGCGCGTGGAGGGGCGGCTCTACTATCCCTCCAGCCCAGAATATTTCGCCGAGCAGGTGACGCCGTTTTTGGGGCTAGGCGCGCAGATCGTGGGCGGCTGCTGCGGCACGACACCCATGCACATCCGCGCCATGCGGCTGGCGCTCGACGCGCATCTGGCGGCGCGGCCGGGCAGGCCGGTGGCAGCGGTCAAGGTGGCGGGTGAGGATGAACTGCCGGAGATGTATGTCGGGCTGTCGGCGGAGCTGGACGGCGACGACAGCGCGCGGCCCACGGGGCTGCTGCGTAAACTGCGCGCCGGCAAGTTTGTGATCAGCGTCGAGGTCGACCCGCCGCGCGCCTTTACCGCCGAGAAGCAGATCGAGGGCGCGCGCCATGCCAAGAGTATGGGCGCGGATGTGATCAACGTGGCCGACAGCCCCATGGCGCGCGTGCGTATGGGCGCGCTGGCGCTCTGCACGCAGATCCAGCAGCAGGTGGACATCGAGACAATCCTGCACTTTACGACGCGCGACCGCTCGCTGATGGCGCTGCAGGCCGACCTGATCGGCGCGCACGCCTTGGGCGTGCGTAATATCTTGGCCTTGACGGGCGACCCGCCCAGCCTGGGCGATATGCGCGACAGCAGCGCGGTCTATGATGTGGACAGCATCGGGCTGGTGCGCATCATCCACACCTTTAACCAGGGGCTGGACATCGCCGGCCGCGAGATGGGGCAGAAGGCCGGGTTTACGATCGCCGTGGCGTGTGACCCGACGCGGCCCGACTTGGGGCAGGAGGTGGATCGCTTCCATCAGAAGGTGAGTGGCGGCGCGCACTACACCATGACCCAGCCGATCTATGACCCGCAGTTGTGGCGTGATTTCCTGGCGCTCTATGAGGAACGTTACGGCGAATTCCCTGTGCCGGTGTTGATCGGCGTGCTGCCGCTGCAGGGCCATCGCCACGCCAGCTTTCTACATCATGAAGTGCCGGGCATCACCTTGACCGAGGCCACGCTGGAGCGGATGCGGCTGGCGGGCAGCCAGGGGCGACAGGAAGGGGTCAAGATGGCGCAGGAGTTGCTGCTGGAACTCAAAGAGCTGCCCCATGTGCAGGGCGTCTATCTGATGCCGAGCTTTGGCCGCTATGAACTGGCCTGCCAGGTGCTGGAGGTCTTGACGCCGGAAGAGCGGGGCGCGGTGGCGACGGGGTAAACCGCTATTTTACCGGCTTGGCCGGTGGGCGGGTCTCGCGCTCCAACCAGGCCAGATACGGTTTGCTGCCCGCAGTGACGGGCACGGCTAGGATTTCAGGAACATCGTAGGGGTGAAGCTGCGTGACCAACGCTTCGAGTGCGGGGAAGAGACCGGCGCGGCTTTTGATCAGGCAGAGCCATTCTTTGCTGGTTTCGACCTCGCCCTGCCAGCGGTAGATGCTGGTGATGGGGCCGACGATCTGGACGCAGGCCGCCAACTGCTGGCCGACCAAGGCCTCGGCGATGGTGTGGGCGTTCTCTTCGCTGTCGACGGTTGTAAAGACCTGGATGGCGTCGTTCATGGCTGTCCTCGGAGTTCGCCCAGCGCCGCTTCCCCCAGCGCCACCACAAAGGCGATGACCCGCTCGCGGTCATGGCTGAGGCTGACCGACCAGGTCGTCCAGCCCAAGGCCTGCACGCGCTGCGCGGCTGCGCCGTAAAAGTGCAGCGTGGGCGCGCCGCTGGTCTCGTCGCGGCTGACCTCGATGTCGGTCCAGCGCACGCCATGCCGCCAGATGCCCGTGCCCAGCGCCTTGGCCGCGGCCTCTTTGGCGGCGAAGCGGCC
>QEUY01000200.1 GCA_003577365.1 Chloroflexota bacterium
GTGGAGCCCCATGCTGACCTGCTTCCGTTTCCCTCGTCATCTGCTTGCCTCTGCTCTGCGTCGGTTCCAGGGGCGCCTGTCCGCCGGTGCCGCCATAGTGCTTGCGCTGGCGCTCTTCGGTGCACACCCCACCACGCCCCTGCGTGCGGAGGATCCACCCCGACCGTCCCAGGTCGTGATCCAGCCCGGTGACACTCTTTCCGATATCGCCGTCCGTTTTTACGGGTCGCCAGCCGCGGTCGAGCGCATCCTCAGCGCCAACCGGTTGAGCGACGCCAACGTAATCGTGACGGGCACGCGGCTCGTGCTCCCTGCCGGAACCCCGCCTGCGGCGAGTACCTCAACCCGGCAGGTGGTGGTGCTGCCGGACGACACGCTGTCCGGCATTGCCGAGCGCGCGCTCGGTTCGGCGGCATACGCCCCAACGATTGCCGCACTCAATGGCATCACCGATGAAAACCGGATCGTGGCCGGGATGAAGCTTGCCCTCCCGGCTGCCGCGGGGGCACGTTCATCGCCGCCACCTGCACCCGCGTCGCCCGGCAGGTCGCTGGCCGGTCAACGGATCTGTCTTGACCCTGGGCACGGTGGCAAGAGCGAACCGGGAGCCGCCTATACCTTTCCCAGTCGTGAGGTGCTGCGAGAGGCGGATGTGACGCTCGATATCGCCACCACCCTGCGTGCCTGGCTGCAAGCGGATGGTGCGGTGGTGACCATGACCCGGACCACTGACACCTTTGTGCCGCTGATCGACCGCGCCGCCATCTGCAACATGGCCGGAGCTGCGATCATGGTCTCCGTACATCTCAACGCAGACAAGAGCACCGCTTGGGACGGTGCGATGGCGTTATTCGGGAAAGTGGTCGACCGTCGGCTTGCGGAAACGCTCAATGCCGCGCTCCAGCTCGGACTGGGCCGAAACGCTCCGAGCGCTCCATTCACTGCCTTTGGCGCCCAGCAGTTCGACGGCGCGGTGTTGCTCAACACGCTGATGCCCGCCGTGATTGTTGAGCCGGTGTTCATTACCAATCCCGGCGAGGCGCAGGCCCTGATCGCGCCCACGGCGCAGGCAACCAGCCGCCGTAATCAGATTGTGCTCGAAACGTACCGGGGCATCCGCATGTATTTCGCGGGATCGTAGGCTGCCGCCGGGCACGCTGCAGCGCGTGCAGCCCCGCCAGCTGACCGGCAAGGGTTCCGTTAGCCCGACGCGGCCCGGTACCCTACTGGCGTGGGGTACGCGCTCGCGCTGGACGAGTCTGGCCCGGTGGTCGTATCCGGTGGGGAGCTGTTCGCTGCGCTGGCTGATGATCGTGCCACGCGGCGCGAGCTCCCCCTCCTCTATCCCCCGCCACTGCCTGCTCCCTCATCAGTGACGCCGGGTACGTACGCATGAACCGTCGCCGTTCGGGCTTTCCCTTGTCCCTGTTCCTCACTGCCCTCGGACTCGTCCTGTTCCACCGTCCGGTCACTGCCCAGGGACAGGTCGTCGTCGTCACCGACCCGGAGGGTATCCATCTCCGTGGTGGACCAGGCACGCGGTTTGCCAGCCTCGCCGTGATTCCCGTGGGGACGGAACTCCCGCTGCTGGGTGAACGGACCAGCGACGGCTGGCTGCCGGCGGCCTATCAGGGGCAGCGTGGGTTTGTCTTCGACCAATTTGTCCGGCTGCGCGGCGCTGCCCCCGCCCTGACCTCATCGTCCGACACGCATGGGTCACTGGAGCAGGTGGCATCACCCGAGGGCGTCAATCTCCGGGCCGGCCCCGGGTTGGACGAGCGCATTCTGGCGGTCATTCCGCCCGATACCCGGCTCACCACGGAGGACCACTCGGCGGACAATCAATGGGCACGCGTCCGCTATGCCGGGCAGATCGGCTGGGTCGCGCACCAGTATCTGACGCCCCTGAACGCCGATACGGTGCCCCCGCCCACACGGTTTATCTGGCCGGTCGCCAGCCGCCTGATCACCTCCACATTTGGCCCGGGGCAGCTGGGGATCGACATTGACCAATTCCAGGGCGGGCAACCGGTGGTTGCGGCGGCGGCGGGACGGATTAGCTTCGCCGGCGGCGATCCTTGTTGTAGCTATGGCCTCTACGTGATGATCGACCATGGTGACGGCACCGCGACGCTCTATGCCCATCTGCAAGCGATCGATGTCCAGACAGGACAACTCGTCACGCAGGGTCAGCTCCTGGGTAAAAGCGGCAGCACGGGTCGCTCCACCGGGCCGCATCTTCATTTCGAGATCCGGGTCGGTGGCGTTCCGGTCAATCCGCTGTTCTACTTGCCTCCCTCGTGATCCGCATGCGCTCGGCCCGCTGACGGGCTGATGGCATCTGGCTGCCACGTGGTACTGGCCCAGGCCGGCCGGTCGCCGCGGCGGCCGCTATCCGATGCGCAGGTCATCGATGTAGACCACCGGTTGGCTCGTGCCCGCCGCATCTTGGAGGACGATGCCACCAATCTGACCGCCGACCGCCGCGAGAGCTGTCAACGGAATCTGGTAGGTTTTCCAGCCGCCGGTGAGCGGGTCACCGCCATGGTCTGCCAGCAGGACCGGCACCCCAATCCGTGTGTTGTTGACGTCGTACAGGATGACCGCATACCGCTGGCCGCTCTGGGAGGCCCGGGCAGCGAATCGAATCGACCCGCTCGCACTGCCGACGACCGGCGTCTCCGCATGGAGATACAGCGCCCCCCAGGCAGCTGTGACCGTCAGCGCGATGGCAGCGCTGCCTTGATAGACCGGGCTGGTTGTCTGCAGATTGAGGGTTGCATTCCAGGACCAGTTCTGCCAGCCGGACGCCAGGGCATCGCCATAGACGAGTAGTCCTGTTCCAGCTGGTGCTGTGGCAGTCGGGGTCGCGGTGACGGATGGCGTGGCGGTCGGTGTGGGGCTGGGCGTCGGCGTTGGCGTTGGCGTGACACTTGTGCCCGGTACCAGGGCAATATCGTCGATGAAGAGCGCGGGCTGTGCGGTACCGCTGCCGTCTTGGATGACGACGCCGCCGATACCCAGACCGGCAGCGCCGAACGCGGTCAGGGGAATCTGATAGAGCTTCCAGCCCGTCGGGGTCGGGTCGCCGCCGTGGTTGGCGAGCCAGACTGGGGTGCCGATCCGGGTATTGTTCAGGTCGTAGAGGATGACTGCATACCGCTGGCCGCTCTGAGTGGCCCGCGCGGCAAAGCGGAGGACGGTGGTGGCGGTCGTTGCCATGGTGCTGACCGCCCGCAGGTACAGCGCCCCCCAGGCAGCCGTCACGGTCAAGGCAATCGCGTTGCTCCCCTGGTACACCGGGCTGGCCGCGGCCATATTGACCGTGGCGTTCCAGCTCCAGTCCTGGATACCCGGCGACAACGTCTCCGCATAGAGCTGGCGGGTGCCGTCTGGTAACGGGGCCGGCAATTGCAGGCCGCTGCGCATCGTTGTCAGTAGATTTGTGGTTATGCGTTGGATGCGGGTATCAGCGCCGTGGTTCTGGTACTCATTGTCATCCAGCTTCCAGCACCAATAATTCGTGCCAGCGCAGAACACGAGCGCCCCCGACGCAGCCGTATACATGGCACCATTTGATATGCCGGACTTTCCAGCCACATCGACCACCGGCGAGGCGGACAGGATCGTCAACCCGGCGGGCGACTTCCCGTTGTCCGCCACCCGGTCGTATTCGTAGCCAACAACACCGGCAATCGCCTGGTTCTCGGTGAGCCCAGTGCCGGCGTACAGCCAGTGATCGGCGTTCTTAACGATCCAGGGATAGGTGACGCCGTAGGTGTAGTACGACTCGTACATCACACCGAGCAGGGCGTTCTCCGGGTCGCTGACCGGCGCCTCCCGGAATTGGACGGTGGTCAGCGCGGGCGTGGTGACTGCCGCCGGATCGAGTGCTGCGTCCTTATAGCACACCATCACCCGATTGGTGACACCAGCCGCAGAGGGTTCAAACCGGACCTGCCAGTAGATGTTGTTGGAGTCGAGGAAGGCGACGTGCATGCCGCCGTCCCGTGCCGCTTTCAGCCGCTGGCGCATCGGCTGGGACCAGTATTCGTCATGGAAGTTGGACAGGAAGATCTTCCGTCCGGTGAGGACCGTAGTGCTCGTTTGGACGTCAAGGTTGGTGCAGTAGGTGACGTCGTACCCTTCGCGTTCCAGCCATCGCACCAGGTTGTAATCGCCGTCAAAGAGCATGCCCGACCCGCTCCACGCGGCGTAGGGTCGATCAAACGAGACCTTGTGGGCGCGCTGACCGCCGCTGGAACTAAACTCGTACAGACTCTTGCCGCCCCAGTTGTTATAGGCTTGCCAGGTCGTGACGGGCACCTGGTAGAGGATGTCGGCGACCACACCATCCGCCCGCACGACAAAGGGGATATAGCCGACGGCGCCGCTCTGGGCGACCAGTTTGGCCAGATAAATGCCGCTCACCCAGGTGGCCCCGGTCTGCAGCGTGTAGGACACCTGCCAGGCGCAGGCGACCATGCCCGTGACCGGATCCGGTGCCGGCACGGGTTGCTGCCGGCCGGTGAGGTTCGACACGGTCTGCACCAGCGTCGCCCCGGCCCCGCCGTACCAGCCGATACGATACACCTCGATCTGGTAGCTCGGTTCGGTGGTGCTGATGCAGAATCGAATGGCCCCGCCACGATTGACGCTGGTCTGGTCGGCGTAGCCCCGGATGACGGTGTCAATCCAGGGGTCGGTCGCGGCCTGCAACCGGCCCGGCGTCGTTGCGCCGCGTCCGCGCAGAGGTTGGGGCTCCTGCAACCGCGCGCCCCGGCCGCGGCGTAACTCGTCGGACTCCCACCCGCTTGAACCGGGCCGGGCGTTCTCCCGGTCAATCTCTGTGCTCCGCTCCCGGCGGATCTGCCGGTCCGGCCCCCCATCTGCCGGTCCGTCGGGTGCCGGCGCCGTGAGCGGGCCGACCGCCGGAGGAAAGGGACGCGGGGCCGTCAGGGGCCCGATCTGCGGCGGCAGGCGGGAACCTGAGACCGGTGACGGGCTCGGCGGTGCTGGTGGCGGACCTGCAGGTCGCGTGCCGTCTGCTGCCCGGCCGGTGCCAGGCGGTGCGGTTGGTGACGGTGTCGCGCTGGGAGGATTGGGCCGCTGGGCGGCAATCCGGCCGCGGGTACGGGTGACTAACGTGGCAATCAACGCGACCACAGCTCCGGCCAAGAAGCGGCGACGATGCATGAACCTGACCCTCCCAGGCATCCGCCGGCTGGCGCCCCCGCTCAGGACGGCGGCGGATGATTCTGATGGAAGTGCTCGGGAGCAAGGCGCACCCGAGGAAGACCGGTACGCACAGAATCGATGCCTACCGTCAGTGTCGTGTGCGGAGCGAAAGGCACCTATGTATCCCGCAGTCGGATGTGCTAAATACACTGGGTAGTCAGTAGGAGGCGGGCTCTGTACCGGGCAGGGATGGCGCGAAAGTGCCCCTGTGCCCGGTGGCGCGGATGACGGCGGGAGCAGGGTTGCCTGCGGGCAGATGCGGCGCCGGTCAGATGCTAGCGCCGGGACCTAGCCCCGCGAGGCCGAAGTACTGATTCAGGCAGGTGAGGCTGCCGGTGAAGAGCAGCATGCCGGTGACAACTATGACGGTGCTAGATCCAATCTCCACCGCGCGGTGATGGCAGCTTTGCCAGGTGAGGGACCGGGGAGCACGGGCCAAGGTGAGGCCGATCACGACGAAGGGGACGGCGCGCCCGAGCACGTCGATCAGCAACAGGTCGCCACCCTTCGACAACTGTGCCTTCGCGCCAGGGCAGTCTCCCACCTGGCTGTATATGTAATCGGGAGGTGAGCTTCTAGAGTCCGTCCGCCCTTGTTCCGCCCGCCTCCCGCCGCGCCCGCGCCAGCAGCCGCGCCAACTCCGGCGACAGGTGCGCCATCCGCTCGGCAATGCCGGCAATCTGGGTCCGCTCCGGCCCCACCTTCACCCAGACGCGCCGGCGCGGCATGTAGAAGGTGACGGCGAGGCCGGCCATCATCAGCGCCGTCGCCACCCAGATCAGCCAGGAGCCGGGGTCGCGCTTGACCAGCATGCCGGTGTACTCACGCGGTCCTTCAAAGGTGTATTCATAGTCGCCCGCCACCAGCGGTTCGCCCTCACGGAGCGGCAACCACGAGGTGGGCGCTTCCGGCCGGGCAACATTCATCACGTTCAAGATCCGGGTGCCATCGGCCGCCCGCTCCAGTTGCAGGTAGGCCACGGGGTCGATGCCGGGGATCTCCTGCACAATCAGCGCCGGCAGGCCGCGCAGTTCCGGGAAGCTGAAGGTGAGGTTGCCATCGCTGGCACTGCCACCTTCGTCGATGGTGATCTGATAGTCGCGGTCATTCGGGTCGGTGCGGTCGGCCAGATGCACAATGCTCATCTGCCAGGGGCCACCCGCCTCGGTGAACAGCACTACCGGCAGCACCTTCTCCACGCCCGGCACCGGCACGAGCGCGATCGTGCGCCGGTCATCCAGCGGGCGCACCACGAGGAAGTCATCAAACAGCGTTTTCCCGGCGGCATCGCGCACGACGAAGCGCGGGCTGGGCGCGGCCGCCTCCCGCTGCAGCACCGGCGCCTCGGCATAGACCACCGCCCCGGTCTTGACATCGCGCACCTTGAGGCCGACCCCATCCGGCGAAAAGGTGGACTGATGGAAACGGTAGCCGGCGCAGCCGAGCGGATCATTCACCGTCGTCTTTCCCCGGCAAATCTCCCGGCCATCCTTGTAGATCACCAGATCGGTGTAGTAGTCGACGATGCGGCCCTCGGCATCGCGGCCCTCAAACGAATTGAGGTTCTGCACCTGCATCTGGTCGCGGTGGACGACCGGAAACACCGGCGCGGTGGTGCC
>QEUY01000201.1 GCA_003577365.1 Chloroflexota bacterium
TTCCATCTTCTCAAAGGCATAGAACATGCTGCTGAAGGCATCGGCCCAGTTGGCAAAGAGCATGGAGAAGGCGAAGATCGCAATCGCCTGCACCTCCTGTGCGCCGATGCCGGTGACGTTGGTCAGCCCCGGATTGCCCAGGTTGCGATAGAAGAACGTCACCAGCGCCATCAGCGGCAGGCTCGCCACCCAGAGCAGCGTGCGTAGCGCCAGCACATTGGAGAGATAACGGCTGGACTGGTTTTTGTCGGCGGCCACGTCGCGCGTCAAGAGCGTGCCCAGCCCGTAGCGGCTCAGGATCTCAAAGAAGCCGTAGATGGCGACCACAAAGGCATATTGCCCTGTGCCCACCGGCCCCAGCAGCCGCACATAGAGCATGGCAAAGGCAAAGTCGATCGCCTTGTTCGCCAGGCTCAGCCCCATCGGCACTAGCGAGTTTTTGGCGACGGTGCGGACTTCGCCGGCGCTGCGTTCGGGCCGATAGAACTTGCCCCAACTCCAGTAGACGCCCAACAGCAGCAGCGTCATCCCGGCCAGAAAACTGGTATAGAGGCCGAGCTTAAAGCTCATCGGCGAATAGACCAGGCGCACCGTCCACTGCCCCGCGTCGGGCAGATAGACGGCGCGCAGCGCGCCGTCGGCGCGGTGGATGGGGAGTTCGCTCTCGGCGCTTTCATCCGCGCCAAAGGGGCGCACAAAGGCCTTCCAGCCGGGGAAATAGGCATCGCCCACCACCAGCCAGGCGCGGTCACTCAGGTTGACATCGACAAAGAGGTCGTTGGCCGTATAGCGGCTGATGCGCGCCTCGGCCAGTTGTGGGCTGGCGGGCGTCAGGGCGTGTGGCTCGGCGGGCGCTTCGTCCAGATAGACGACTTCGCGCAGGTCGGTTTCGGCCAGCGGCTGCCCATCGATGGGCGCGACCCGCGCCTCGTGCGCCAGCCAGACGCGCGGGAAGGCCTCTTGGTTTTCATAGACGCCGATGGCCTCATCCCGATAGACCTCGACCCAGGTCGGATTGGGAATATAATGTTCGGTCAGGACGTATTTGACGTTGAGCAGGTCGAGCAGCGGGCTGTCCAGCGCGGCATAGACATCGCCGCCGGGCCGGCTGTAGAGCGGCGCGATGCGGTTGTAGAGCAGTTCGTCGGCCTGCGGTGCGATCTGCTCCATCAACGCCACATATTGGCGCGGGATGATCGAATCATAGCCGCGCAGGTCGTGCCAGCCATAGACCATGCCCACGTTGGCGTTAAAGGTCTTTTCGCCGGGCGCGTTAAAGGTCGTGAAGCGCCAGGGCGCAAGCGGGCGATCCGGCGCGGGCGCTGCGGGCCACCCCTCGCGTTCGTTCAAAAAGCGCACCACAGGCGGCGTACCTTCCGGCGTCAGCGGCGACAGCGCGATGGATGAGGCCGGGTTGAAGCTGCCGTGCGCCAGGTAGAGGTCGATCACTGCCAGCGCCACGGCCAGCCAGACGCTGCGCTTGGCCGCCTGGGGATGGACGGCGGCGAACCACAGCCACAGCCCGCCCGCCAACGCCAGCGCGCCCAGGTGCACCAGGTTGGCGGCTTGATAGCTCCAGAACATGCGGCCATCGGCAAAGGCCATCTGCGCCAGGTCGCTGCCGTCCACGATGCGCTGCCCCAGCGCCTGGAAGGGGCCAGGCCAGAGCAGGCTGGTGGCGACGACCCCCACCGCACCCGCGCCGGCCAGGATCGCCAGCAGCGCCGGCGCTTGGGCGGTGCGGCGCAGCCCCCCCGCGTCCATTGTTAACAGCAGATGCAGCCCCAGGGCGGCCAGCAGCGCCATGCTCAGCGTAAAGGGGAAGACCCAGCGGAAGGGGCTGTGCAGTTGGTTCCAGCCGGGCAGCCCATAGAAGAGCAGCGCATAAAAGGGCGTGCCAAAGGCAAAGAGCAGCGACACGCCGGCCAGCCCCACACCAAACCAGACGATCCAGGGGCGCAGCGCGTCTTCCTGGGCGGGCACGCCGCCGGATCGTCCAGTTTGGGGCCGGGCCAGGGCGCAACGCACAGCGTAGATCAGCGCCACCGCGGCCAGCAGCCAGGTCACAACGCCCAGATAGTTGGCCCCCTCGACATAGTTCTTGATGCCCCAAAAGATCGTGTCGTTGGCTTCGCCGTGCGCGTTGGCGGCGGCGGGCATCCACTGGCGCGCCCAGATGTCGAACCAGGCATGGTGGCTGGGGTTGCCAAAGAGGTTGGGCAGGGCGAAGGTCAACACCTGGCGCGACGGCCAAGCCCAGCCCGCCACCTGTTGGAAGGTAGCCGACCCCTCGCGGAAGTTCAGCGGCAGCAGTTCGAGCAACGGCAGCAGTTGGGCGCCGCCCAGGGCGACGCCGAGCAGCGCCATCGCCAGCAGCCAACCGGCCAGCCCTGCCAGCCGCCGCGCCGCGCCGCGTCCCTGCCCGGTCTGCGTCGCCAACCGCCGCCAGGCCACACCCAGCCGCACGACGGTGTACAGCCCCGCCACCAAGAGCGTGTAGTAGATCAGTTCGGGGTGGCCGGCCAGCACCATACAGCCCACGGCCAGGCTGCCCGCGGCCACAAAGGGGATCGGGCTGTAGGCCGCCGCGCCTTTTTCCTCCTGTTTGCGGATGATCCACTCGATCACCGCCAGGATCAGCGGCAGCCAGGCTGCGGCCGCGATAAACATGGTGAAGACCACGCTGGCGATCAAAAAGCCGCTGAACATGTAGACCACGCCGCCCAGCAGCGCGGCGGGCGCGACCAGCCCCAGGCTGCGCCCCCAAGCATAGAAGAAGACGCCCGCCAGCCCCAGTTGCAGCGCCGTGAACCAGCCATAGGCCGCGCCCAGCGGCAGCAGCAGAAAGAGCAGACTCAACGGATAGACCGTGCTGGCCTGGCCCGCGGCCAAGAAAGGCACGCCGGTAAAGATCTGTGGGTTCCAGAGCGGAAGCTGCCCATCGGCGAGCGTGCGCTGGATGTGCAGCTTCCAGACTGCGTTTTCCAGCACCAGGTCGCTCAACAACAGGTTATGCGGGATGAGGCCGGGCTGGAGACTGCGCCAGGGCGCAAAGCTGTAGAGGTTGTCAAAGGGCAGCAGGCTGCGCCCGCTCAGCGCAGGCAGCAGCACCGGCGCAAACCAGAGCAGCGGCAGCCCCATCAGAATCAACAGCGCCAGCAGATCGGCGCGCAAACGACGCAGGCGGTTCATAGGAGACAGGGATGGCCCGGAGCGGCCCAAGCCGGGGAGATCAATTGGTCACAGGGTCGCGGCGGCGCGCGACGTGCGGGCTGCGCTTCAGATGCCGGTAGCGCCAGCGGATCTGCCAGGTGCGCCAGGCCGATTCGAGCTTGACCGGCACATCCAGTTTGCTCTGCCCGATGCGCCGGTCTTCAAAGTGGATCGGGATCTCGACCAGCCGGTAGCCGAGCCGCTCGCACAGATAGGCCATTTCGACCTGAAAGCTGTAGCCGTTGCTGCGGATCGACTCCAGGCCAATGCCCAACAGCGCCTCGCGCTGCCAGAGCTTAAAGCCCGCGGTCATATCACGGATGCGCAGCCCCAAGATGGCGCGGCTGTAGAGATTGGCCCACCAGCTCATCAAGCGACGGCCCGGCCCCCAGCCTTCGTCGAGCGTGCCGCCCGGCACATAGCGGCTGCCGATCACCACGTCGGCGTTGGTCGCCAGCATGACGTTCAACATCTGGGGGATATAGCGCGGCGAATGGCTGAAGTCGGCATCCATCTGCAGCACATAGTCCGCGCCGCCGGCCAGGGCGCGCTGCATCCCGGTCACATAGGCCGTGCCCAGCCCACCCTTGCCGGCGCGGTGGATGACCACCAAGCGCGGCCGGCCAGCGGGTGCGGCGGGGTTATAGGTCGCGGCCAACTCGTCAGCGATATGACCGGTGCCGTCGGGCGAGTTGTCGTCCACGATCAGCAGTTGCAGGCGGGGAAAGGGAAGGGCAAAGAGGGCTGCCGCCATCGCAGGCAGATTGTCAGCTTCGTTATAGGTCGGGATCACCACCGTCAGGTCAATCGACTCCGGCACAGCCGGCGAAGACAGCGGCGCTAAAGGGTATGTCACAATCGCCTGTACACCTGAATGCATCGGGTATCGATGCGCGATTGTAACATGGTTGGCAGGGCCGAGCAATTGGCGGAAGTTTTCAAATCGTGCGTTTGGAGAGCCGCTGGGAGGATCCGCTGCTCGCCGCCGAGCAGGGTCGCCCGCGCCGCCGCTTCTATCGCGTCACCGTCGCTGGTGCTGCTGCCTGGGCCGAGGCGCAAGCTGCGGCCAACGGTCTCGTTCAAGACGCGCCGGGCTGGGTACCCACATGACCACGTTGTCGATCGCTACATTGGCCGTCTGTCTCGTGCGCGGGTGGGTCCATTGTTACACCCTTGGCCTGCCTGCTGCGCTGCGCGAGGCCCGGTGCGCGGAGATCGAATCTGACCTTTGGGAACATCAACGGCATAGAACACTGACCGGCGGCCACCCGGCAGAGACGGCGGCGGAAATCTGCGGGCGTTGGCTCAGGGGGCTGCCAGCCGATCTCGTGTGGCGCTGGGACAGTGGAGGGCAAGCGTAGGAGAGATGCCGGCAGATGCCGGAGAAGGAAGGGGAACCATGGTGCGTGGAGCCAAGCAACAACCGTTCAATTCGAAGTGGGTTTTGCTGGTGCCGGTAGCACTCGCTGTATTTGCCATCGGCGTAGGCATTGACAATTTGCGGCCGGGCACAAATGAGAACACGCTGCGCGACATGCTGGGCAGCCACCTGGCAGCGGGGATCACCGGCGGATTTTTCCCAGCCGCTCTGCTTATCGCAAGCCTCGCCTGGTCTTGGCATGCACCAGCCGTCCGCGTAGCCGTGACGCTGGCGATCTTGTTCTTGTATCTGGGCGGGTTGCAGACGTGGATGGGCCTGCGCGGCGGCTGGGTCAATCAGAGTATGCTCTCTCTGTTGGGCGTCGCAGGCGCCCTCGTCTATCTTGCCGCCTTGACAGCCAGCCGCCGCCAGCCCCTCGTTAGCGGGCCGCTGGCGATGGCCGGCGCGGTGGCGATGACCGTGATTGGCTGGTGGACTCTTGTCTTGCCGGTCATCGCGTTGATGCTGGGGATATTTGGCCTGCGCAGGGCGCAGCAGTTTGCCGGAGAGTCGCACGCCCTGTCATAGTCTACTGCTGCCTACCAAATCAACGAAGCAAAGAGCACGCACCGGGATCAGTCTTGGTGCGTGCTCTTTGGTTTTCGCCATTGCCAACGAACAATGCGATAACGGTAGTTCTGCGAACGTTGATCGCATCAGAGAGCACCAGCGTGCTCTACAACCCCTTCGCCAGATGATAGTAGAGGTCGTTCCAGCGCAGTTCCTTTTTGAACTCGCGCAGGCGTGTCTCGCGGTCGATCAGCAGGAACTCCATGCCCGCCATGGCGGCAAAGTCCTCTAGGTGCTCGGCAGTCAGCGCCAGGCTAAAGCCGGTGTGGTGCGCGCCCCCGGCGTAGATCCAGGCTGCGGCCGCGGTCTTGAGGTCGGGCTGGGGAATCCACACAGCGCGCGCCACCGGCAGCTTGGGCAGCGGCGCGTCGGCGGGCACGACATCCACTGAGTTGACGATCATGCGCAGCCGGTTGCCCATCTCCACCACCGAGGCGTTGACCGCCGGCCCCGTCTGCGAATCAAAGACCAGCCGCACCGGGTCCGCCTTGCCGCCGATCGAGAGCGGATGGATTTCGAGCGACGGCTTGCCGGCAGCGATCGTCGGGCAGACCTCCAACATATGCGCGCCGAGCACCTTCATGCCGCGCGGGTCAAAGTGGTAGGTGTAATCCTCCATAAAGGAGGTGCCGCCCGGCAGACCTGCGCTCATCACCTGCATGGCGCGCACCAGCGCCGCCGTCTTCCAATCGCCCTCAGCGCCAAATCCATAGCCATCCGCCATCAGCCGCTGCACGCCCAGGCCGGGCAGTTGGGCCAGCCCGTGCAGGTTTTCGAAGGTCGTGGTGAAGCCCTTGAAACCGCCCTCTTCGAGGAAGCGGCGCAGCCCCAGTTCGATGGCTGCGCCCGCGCGCAGCGGAGCGTGCTGTGCGCCGCCGGGGCGCAGCGCCGCGGCGACGGTGTATTGGTCGCCGTACTCCTCGACCAGCCGGTCAATCTCCGCCTCGGAGACTTCATTGACGCGCTGGACCAGATCGCCCAGGCCATAGCCGTTGACGCTGTAGCCCAGCCGCATCTGGGCGTTGACCTTGTCACCTTCGGTGACGGCCACTTCGCGCATGTTGTCGCCAAAGCGGGCAAAGCGCGCGCCCTGGGCGTCATGCCAGGCGCAGGCCGCGCGCGTCCACGCGCCCAGCCCGGCCTGAACCCCGGCGTCTTGCCAGTGCCCTACCACCACCTTGCGCTCCAGCCGCATGCGGCTGCCGATAAAGCCGAACTCGCGGTCGCCATGCGCCGACTGGTTGAGGTTCATAAAGTCCATGTCGATGTCGGCCCATGGGATGTCGCGGTTGAACTGCGTGTGAAGGTGCACAAAAGGTTTTTGTAGCGCCTGCAGACCGGCGATCCACATCTTGGCCGGCGAAAAGGTGTGCATCCATAGGATCAGCCCCACGCAGGGACCGGCGGCGTTGGCCTCTAGGCAGAGCTGGCGGATGGCGTCCGGCGTGGTCAGCACCGGCTTGAAAACGACGTTGACCGGAATGGCTGGGGATGCGGCCAGCGTCTCGGCCATTGTCTGCGAGTGGGCGGCGACCTGCTCTAGGGTCTCTGGGCCATAGAGATGCTGGCTGCCGGTGACAAACCAAACCTCAAACTGTTTCAGATCGATCATCAAATAACTCCCTCCAGCGTGTCAATGAATCACCAAT
>QEUY01000202.1 GCA_003577365.1 Chloroflexota bacterium
GTTAAACCGCACCAGCACTGTTTCCTGCACGCGCGCGCCTGCGTCCTGCAGGTCGCGCAGGTGCAGGTCGCCGCCGACAATCGACCATTCGACGCTGGCGACGCGGCTCTGCCATGCGACCTGGTTGGGCACGACGTCATAGTCGCCGTTGGGTCCGCTGAAGGTGAGCGTTCCGGTGCAGGTGGCGGGCTGCACCGGCCCGGCGCTGGTGAGGTGCAGCGGCAGCACCGTGCGCCCGTCCTGCTCGGCCAGGTCGCCGGTGACGATGCGGACGCTGCTGCATGATGGGTCGCCGGAGGTGACGGTGATCTTGAAGGGGCGTCCGGCGAAGGCGACGGGCAGCAGCGCGCTCTGGTCTAGGCGGAAATTGGGCGAGGTGTCGAACAGCACTTCGCCAAAGTCCACGGCCTGGGCGTCGATGCGCGCCAGCGGGCGTTCGACCGTCAGGTGGACGGGCAGGGTTTCGCCGGGGCGGATGTTGACATTCATGGGGCGGCCCGCCGGGTTGGTGGCCTTGAGGGTGATCTCGCCCTCATAGGCGCCGGGGCGCAGCGTCTCCAGCCCCAACACGCGTAGCGCGGCCTGGGCCGTGCCTTGTTCAGGCACATCTTCGACAAAGTCGAGCGTGACGCCTTCGGCCACTTCGCCGGTCTCGCCGTTGCGCAGGACGATGGAGGCGGCCAGGCTGCCGATCTCCTCTTGCGTGCCGGAGCCAAGCTCCACCGGCCAGCCCTCGGCGGGCATCTGCGCCAGGTCCAGTTGGGCAGGCAGGCCGCGCAGATAGACGGCGGGGGCGAGTTCGAGCGCGGCCTCGGCCCAGTCGCTAAAACGCACGTTGTCGATCTCGCCCTGCACGACATAGTAGATTTGGTAGGCGCGGCCATCCACCGGTTTGAAGGCCTCATCGCCGCAGATGCCGCCGGCGCAGGCCATGTTGGCTTGGTAGACCAGCGGGCGATCCTCGCCTGCGCCGGCCTCAAAGACATAGACGGTGGCGGCCATGTTGGCGACGTTCGCGCCTGCGCCAAAGCCGACCTGCAGCCGGGCGCGGCCGTCGTCGAGCAGGCCGGGGTTGGTGGGCAGCGGCAAAAAGACTTCGGCGGTGGGCAGGTCGGGGCGCGCCTCCAGCCGGAAGCTGCGCACCAGTTGCAGCGGCTTGGTATCGGCGCCCAGTTGCAGACGGACAACTTCCGGCTCTTCGCTCAGGAGCAGGGCGCGCGTGTTGTCTTGGCCGAAGATGTCCATCTCGGTGTCGCCGTTGTAGATCAGCGTTTCGCCCGACCCAGGGCCGACGGCGCGCGCGATCAGCAGCGGCGGTTTGCCCGCGGGATAGTAGCGCACCGAAGCCTGGCTGTTGGCTAGGCTGGGCGGCGGGTTGATCAGTTCCGGGTAGCTGGCGGCCTGCACCACGGCAAAGCCGCTGGGGTCGTTGGTCTGGGCCGTCCACGCTCCTTCAGACAGGCTGCCCGACTCCAACACGTTGACGTCGATGTTGGGGTCGTTGAGCACGCTGCTGGTGATCATGGGCGCGTCGTCGCGGTGCAGGGCGGTGAGGCTGCCGCGCGGGGTGACCAGCGCCACGCTCTGCACGCCCTGCGGGGCGCGCGTGGTGAACTCTAGCGCGCCCGCGCCGCGGTTGGTGATCAGCGAGCGGTCGGGCTTCATCAGCGTAAAGATTTCGCTGAAGACTTGCAGGAGGTCTTGGGCTGTGCCGGCCTCTTTGACGCCGAAGTCGGCGAACTGCTCGCGCAGAAATTCGCCGGAACAGCCCGCGGTGGCGTTACACAAGACGACGGGGAAGACCAGCACATGGTCGGCGCGCAGGGTATCGAGCAGTTCGGCGATGCGCGGTCGCTGCTGGCCGCTGCCGGCGGGCGCGGTCGGCTCGCCGTCGGTGAGCAGCAGGACATATTGGTTGCGGCCCGGCTCGCGGCTCGACTCGATCAGGTTGAGCGCCAGCTCCAGCCCCAGGTCGATGCGCGTATAGCCGCGCGGGATATAGTCGGTGGGCGGCTGAAGCGTGGCGGCAAGCTGCTGGCGGTTAGCGCCGTCGCCCACCCGCTGCAGCGATCCCATCGCGCCCACGCCCTCGGCGATGGTGTCGAAACGCACCACAGCCACGCGGTCGTCGGCGTCGGCAAGCTGTAGCAGCAGGCGCGCCGCGCTGTAGCGCAGCTCGCCGGGGTCGCTGGGTGGGTTTTCGCTGGGGGCGCGGCAGGGCGGCGCAAAGGGCGGCGACCCCTGCGGCCAGGGCCAACAGGTCGCCATGCTGCCCGAATCGTCCAGCACGACGACCACGTCGATCGGCTGGGTGGGCGCGCCAGTTTCCACCGGCTGTTGGATAAGCTGTGGAACGACCGAGGCGGGCGAGGCGGCGCGGGCCGAAAAAGCAGCCGGCCCCATCGCCAGGAGCAGTGCGCCGAGCACGACGGCATAGAGGCGCTTGGCGCTCGCCCGACCGGCGCGCACGCCGGTGTGGTTGGAGGTGAGTGCTTGGTTCATTCGCTCTTTCATGACTTGCTCGGTCGGCGCTGTGCCTGCCGAACTGGCGCAGCAGAGACCGGCGCAACGGCGAGCCAGGGGTCGCCTGCTCGCTGGTCGCATTATCCCGTTTCCCAGGTTTTACGTCAAGAAATGATAAAGGTTGCGCGTAGTTGTAGATGGGCGCGCAGGCCGCGGCTTCTCGTCGTTTAGTCAACGATGGCGGCGCAGCCACAGTTCCAGGGGCGCGCCGTGCGGCAGGGCCGTGAAAGGCGGGCCGGACACCCGCGCGGATGTCCGGCCCAGAGTTGACCGCCTGTGTTGGCTGGCCTGTGAACGTTAGTTGGCCGATTCAGTCCCGGCCAGTTCCTCGTCGAGGATGGCGCTAAAGCGGTCGGCGGGCAAGGCCCCCGGCACAATGCTGCCCTGTTCGCCCTTGAGGATGATGAAGGTCGGCGTGCCGCGCACATAGGGCTGCCCGGCGGCCAGGTCGGCGTTGACCCGCTCTGCCATGGCCGGCTCGGCCAGACAGGCGGTAAAGGCGGCGCTGTCCAGCCCCAACTGTCCGGCCAGATCGACAAAGACCGGCGTCGGGTCGTTGATCGACCAGGCGTCGACGTTGGCGAAGAGCAGATCGTTCATCTCCCAGAACTGGCCCTGTTCGGCTGCACATTCGGCGGCGACGCCCGCCGCCGGGGCCTGGGGATGGATGTTCAGCGGGAAGTGCTTGAAGATCCAGAGCACCTTGCCCGTATCCACGTACTTTTCATCCAGCACAGGCTGGGTGGTTTCGGCGTGCTGCTTGCAGAAGGGGCACTGGAAGTCGGAGAACTCGACGACGGTCAAGGGGGCGTCGAGGCTGCCGCGATATTGGTCGCCCGCCATGTTATAGCCGGGGCGGTTGGGGTCGGGCGCCCAGCCTTCGGCGGTGGCCCAGAAGGGGATGCCCGGTTCGGGTTGGGCAGCTTGCTGGGCGGTCTGCGGCGTCTCGCCGGCCAAGAGCGCGTCGATCAAGCCGGAGAACTGGTCATAGGGCTGTGCGCCTACTAGTTGGAAGACGCCGCCGTCTTCGACGCGCACAAACTGGAAGGTGGGCGTGCCGTTGAAGCCGCGGCCCTGGGCGGTGGCGACGCGCTCCTCCACGATGGCGGTCTTGCTGCCCTCGGCAATGCAGGCGTTATATAGGTCCATATCGGCGCCGACTTCCTCGGCCAGACGGGCAAAGATGGCGTTGGGGTCGGGGTTGGCCTGCCATTCCTCCACGCTACGGAAAAGCTCGGCGTGCATGTTCCAATACAGCTCCGCGCCCTGGTCGGCCACACACAGGCTGGCGACATGGGCAGCAGGGGCGTTGGGGTGCAGATCGACCAGCGGCAGGTCATGGAAGACGACGCGCACCTGGCCCTCGCGCACATAGGCTTCGTCGAGCGCCGGCTCGGTCTGCACAAAGTAGCGGTTGCAGAAGGGGCAGCCGTAGTCGCTGTATTCGAGCATGACGATCGGGGCGTTGGGGTCGCCGCGATAGGGGAAACCGTCTGCGGTGAAGCCCACAGGCAGCCCCTTATACTGCTCGTCGCCGGGCAGGGCGGGCGAGAGCAGTTCGACGGCGGCAGAGTCGGGCGCGGGTGGCTCTTGCGCCTCGGTTTCTGTATCCGCCGCGGCTGTCTCCGGGGCAGCGGTTGGCTCAGCCGCTGCGGTGGGGGCGGGCACTGTGCCCCCGGACGTATCCTCCGGCGGCTGCGCGGGCGTATCCTTGGAGGCGCTGTTGGGCGCGATGCACGCGGCCGCGACGGCCAGCGCGAGCACCAGGGCCGCGGCCAGCCAAAGCCAGGTGCGGGCCGGATGGCGGGCGGGTTCATTTTGAGTCATGTTGCGGTTTGCTCCAGAATAGAAAATGCGAAGCCGCCAGGGCAATCACCGGAACGCGATCCGGGCCGGCTGGCGGCACAGGGTACGGGGCGGGCGACGGCAAAGCCGGGCACGGGGTCAGAGCTGAAAGTTGCGCCCGTTGTCGGGGACAGCTTTTTGGCTGTAATTGGTGACGTAGGTCATCAATTTGTCGTGGAGCTTCCGCCAGCCGGCGCTTTGCAGGATGTCGACCAACTTCTCGCGGCTCTCGACGGCGCCAATCGTCAGCATTTGCGGACCTTCGCCGTACATGGTATACAGAACTTCGTTCGGCTCGATGCCAAGCTGCATGAGACGCGGCGCAAACTCGCGCACCACGAACTCGGAGAACTCCTGTTCGCGGCCCATTTTGATGTCCCATTGCATCAATAACCGAATCATAGCGCGCGGCGGCACCTTTCTTGCCCATCTCGTCGTTTCGATAATGCCACGATACCAGAAGCATAGTAGAATTGCAACTTCCCGGCGCAAAAGCCCCGTCGCCGGTCGCGCTGCCCAACTGCCTATCCAAGTGCCTATCCAACTGTCTGCACAAGAAGACGTTCTTCCCGCCAACTCCGATACCCCGGCTTTGCACATTGCCCAGGTTTCCTCTGCGCGATGCGAGGTCGAACCCCGCGTTGCGCCGGGTGGGCGGTGGCCACGACGCTGGCATCTCCTGGCGTTGCTCTGGGCGCTTGTCTGGACGGCTGCGGGGTGGCCGCGACCGGCGGCGGCGCAAGGCACGCCCGGCGTGCCGCCGCAGCTCTATCTGCTGCCCGCCGACAGCACCAATGTGGTGCTCGAAACCCACCTGGCCGATCTGCGCCTGGCGGTGGGCGAAGGCGGGGCGTCGGCGGTGATGGATGCCAGCTACCGGCTGCGCAACCCGACCAAGGGCGATGTGGACCTGGGGCTGCGACTGGCCCCTGGCGGCGACCAGTCGCTCTCGACCTTTCAAGCGGTGTCGCTCAGCGCCAACGGCGAAGCGCTGGGGCTGGAGCCGGTGGGCGACGGCGGCTTCGCCAGCCGAGTTTTGATCCCCGCCGGCGGGCGCGCTACGATCCGGCTGGCCTATCAGGTCGGGCTGGGCGACAACGCCCTGGTCAACCTGCGCTATGCGCCCGCAGTTTTCAATGCCTGGCCGGGCAGCATCAGCCTGCGCGTGCAGGTGATCGTGCCGGAGGGCCTGCCCTCCGACGCCTGGATCGAGATCCGCCCGGGCGACTGGTCGTATGGGGTGTTGGACGACCTGACGGCGACCAGCATCAAGTGGCTGTATGACGGCGGCATCCCGACTGAGCCGTTTGTCTTCCGCTTTGTGGAACCGGCGACTTGGGCGCAGATGCGCGAGGCGCAGCAGGCGGCGGTGCAGGGCGCGCCCGCGGCAGCCTTTGCCCGGCTGGGCGACATCTATCGGCGGATGTACGGCGAAGCTGCGGACGATCAGCGCGCCCGCTTCTATGCGCAGGCGGTGGCCGCCTATACGGCGGGCGTGACCCAGGCCGCGGCAGACAGCGCCCCGGCAGAGGTGGCGGGTCTGCATGGGGGGCTGGCCGGTCTCTATCGGGAGCAGGTGGTGGCGGCGACCGACCCGGCGCGCACGCACGAGTATGCGCAGTTGATGGTGGATGAGGCCGCCGCAGCTCTGGCGCTGCTGCCTGCCGGCGACAGCCGCCGCACCGAACTGGGGCGCTGGCAGGTGGATGGGCTGAATGTGCTGCTGGCCCAGGCCAAGACCGCGCGCGATTGGCCGCAGGCGTTGGCGGTGGTGGAGCGGCTGGCGGCGCTGCCGCCTGAGGTGATCGACCCGGCGCTGGTCGCAGAGGAGCGCCGCGGCATTTTGGTGCAGCAGGGATTGCAGTTGATGGCCCAAGGTAACCGTGAGGCGGCGATGGCGATTGCCGGCGACCAGATCGCGGCCGAAGGGCTGTCGCCCGCCCCCGAAGCCTATCCGCTCTTTGTGGGCTGGCAGATCACGGTGACCGCCACGCCCGACGCCCTGACGCTTGAGGCGTTTGGCCTGACGCGGCCGGACCGCCACGCCGCGGCCTACGCCGCGCTGCAGGCCGTGGTGCAGCAGTGGCAGGCGGGGGTGTCGCAGGCAGGCGATGAGGGGCGTTATCGCTTTGCGCTGGCCGAGTTGAACCCGCCGCAGGAGGCGGGTGGGGTTTCCGGCGGCCATTTGACCATCGAGTTTCCGCGTGCGGCCAACGGCGCGCTGCTGGCGCGGCTGCTCTCGCCGCGCGTCGATTGGGTGCTGCTGCAGACGGTGTTGACCCAGCTTGCGCCCAGCGTCGAACGCCAGACCGATCTGGTGTGGCAGCAGGTGACGCTGACCCAGCCCTTGGATCTGCGTGCGGCGTCTCGGCAGTGGCTGGGGGTGGCGACGGGGTTGGAGGAGCAGGCGGCGGCCTTTGAGACGGCAGGGGAGGCGCAGTCCGCCGAGGATGTGGCCGGCGC
>QEUY01000203.1 GCA_003577365.1 Chloroflexota bacterium
CGGCAGGGTCGAGGTTGAGTTTGGCGGCGGCGCGGCGGCTCTGCTCCGGGCTGTCCCCGCCGTCGAGCGCCAGCGGGATCAGCGCCGTACCCGGCGGTGCGCAGTGCTCGATTCCACGGCGCAGGGCTGCCAACGCGGCATAGCCGCGTGCGCGGTAGAGTCCTTCGAAGGGGGCGATCAGCCCAATCTTGGAGATGGGAGGCACGTTGGTTAGGGAGGACGGGGCGCCACAGCCCGCCTGCAAAGCCGATGCCAGGAGCAATAGCAAAATCCCCCAGACGCCGTGGGCGCGCCTGGGGGCCTGGAAAGCTGCAGAAAGCTGGTTGCCGGACACCGTTATATTGTCCTACGGATGCGCCTTACCGCATCTACTATGCTTGATTTGCCGGCTGGGCCACGTTATTGATAGCCGTATATCTGCATATTTTGCTCGTGTTCGGCCAACGTCTGCGCAAAGATATGGCGGCCGTCGTCGCCCGTGGCGACAAAGAAACAATAGGCCGTGGTGGCCGGGTTGCGTGTGGCCTCGATGGCGCTCAGGCCGGGGCTGGCGATGGGGCCGGGCGGCAGCCCTGGGTTGAGATAGGTGTTATAGGGGCTGATCACCGTGGCATATTCCTCGATGCGCTGCGGTTTCCACCAGCAGTTGCCGACTGTGCCGCGCGCATATTGAACGGTGGGGTCGGCCTGGAGATAGTTGCCGCCCACATCGGGACATGCGCCGTTGAGCCGGTTGAGATAGACGCTGGCGATCAACGGGCGTTCGTCGGCCATCACGGCCTCGCGCTCCACGATGCTGGCCAGCGTGACAAGGCTGTGCCCGCTGATGCCGCTGCCGCCCCCCACCAGCCCGTCGCTGCCGACCTTGGCGGCGAAGTTATCCAGAAACGGCGCGATGACTAGCTCAGGCGAACTGGCTAATACCGGCAGCCGGTACGTATCGGGGAAGAGATAGCCCTCCAGGCTGGCACCGGGCGGCAGGTCTTGCAGAAAATCATAGTTGTCAAAGATCGACAGGCTGCGCGGGTTGCGCACCGCGGCCAGGAAACGATCCGGCTCGATGATATTTTTCTCGGCCAGCCGTTCGGCGATCTCCTCGGCGCGGAAGCCTTCGGGGATCGTGACCAGGTCTTCTTCAAAGAGCGCGTGTTGCAGCGCCTCGGCGATCTCCGGGATCGTCATGGTTTCGGCCAACATAAAGTTGCCGGCCTCGATGTGTCGTTCCAGCCCGGTCACGCGGATATAGAGGTTGAAGAGGTCGGCGTCGACGATAAACCCTTCGGAGGCGAGGCGGGCGGCGATAAAGCGCGCCGGTTCGCCGGGGTTGATCACAAAGGGCCGCGGGAGCGGGTTGGTCCCGCGCACAAGATTGAGTTCGCTTTCGCGCAGACGCAGGCTAAAGGCCAATATCTGGCGTTCGATGTTTTCGGGGGTGAGCGCCTTTTGGCCGCGTGTGGGGTCGATCAGCCCGGCGGTTTCGGTGGGCGCGCCCAGAAACTGCTCGGTCAGATGCGCGCTGGAGACGATCCACAGCCCGGCCAGCACGCCCAGCACCAGCAGCAAAAAGCCCAGGCGCACCAGCGTGGTGACGAGCTGCTCCGGCTGGGCCAACTGCCGCCAGGTGAAGGGGGGCGGTTGATGGGCGGCGCGCCGCGCCAAGACCCGCCGGCGGCGTGCGTCGACAGTCGATTTCAGCGTCATTGGGCGTCTATCGTCCTTACCCTCAATGATTTCACTCAAGTTGCGACCTTATCAAGTTGCGACCTTATCAAGTTGCGACCTTATGAGGTGGTAGCCCATGTCATTCCGAGGCTCCTGCCGAGGAATCTCTCTGCGGTGGCGCTTCAAAGAGATTCCTCGCTCCGCTGGGGCTGCGCCCCCACGATGTGAGCGAAGTGACAGCGTGACAACTTGTGTTATCGCTCTGCCGCGGGCCGGGCGGGCAGCAGGATCACATCCTGGATCGGCGCGCCGCGCTTGGACGCGTCGAGAAAGTCTTGCAGGATCACGGCGGCGGCGACGGCATCTTCAGCCATCGCCGAGGTCTGCTCGGCGATGATCTGCTGCGCCGCAAAGCTGCTCAGCCGCTCATCCCACAGGATCACCGGGATGGGGCGGCCCAGCAGCGTGCGCAGCGCCTGCGCCAGCCGTCCGGCCCATTTGCGCGTGGTGCGCGCCTGGTCGCTTTCGCTGCCATCCATGTTGAGCGGCAGGCCGCAGACCACCGCCACCGCCTCCTGCGCCTGGACCATCTGGGCCAGCCGGGCGAAATCGTCGCGGCGGCTGCGCCGTACCAGCAGCGCCAGCGGGCGGGCCGCCAGACGCAGCGGGTCACAGACGGCGACGCCGATGCGCGCCAAGCCGACATCCAGCGCCAACAGCTTGCCCTCGCCGGGCAGCACAAAGGCCGTGTGCGGCTCATTCATTGGGGCGTGGTCGCGGTCTCCAGGCTATCGGCATATTCAATGCGCACCTGGATACGGCTGCCAAAGGGCGGCAGGCTCCCCATCCATTCGGGGTCGTGATAGATCTCCGGTGGGCGGGCTAGGGGCCAGCGCGCCGCCACCGCCGCACCTGCCCGTTCGGGCGACAGCCCCGCGACGGTCTGTTTGACCTCCGCCGGGTCAATTGGGACGACATAATCCGCCAACGCCGTCATGGTGAATGCCACCCGGCGGTCCAATGCCTCGGCCTCCGGCTCGCGCTGAAAGACCACACTGTCGGCGACCAACATGCCCCGTTCGGGGATGGCGCTGCGCAGCGCGCCGAGCATGGCCTCGTTGGTCTGCGCCTGGTTGAGCGCCGTGCCTCGGGCCAAGACGCGCAGCGTGAGCGAGAGTTCGCTGCCCTCGTCGTCGTTGAATTTGTCGAAGACCTGCGCCACAGTCAGCGTCTGGATCGATTCGGGCGGCAGCCATTCGCCCTCTTTCAGTTCCGCTTGCAGCGCCTCGTGGGCCTTTTGCTGCAGGCTGGCCTGCACCTGCGCCAGGAGATTGTCTTTGTCCTGCTGGGTCACGACCGGGACCAGGGCAGAACCACCGCCATAGGTGGCAGCGGGGTTGCTGACGCGGGCACGGAAGCGCAGCGCGCCGCTCACGGCGTTGATCGTGTTGGCGCGCACGTTGCCCTCCACGCCCGGCTCCAGGGCTTCGATGGGCACGGTCGTGCGGTTGCCCACGCCGCCTTCCAGCCAGGAGGCGGTGGTGGTGCGAAAGGTGACGGGCGAGCCTGTGCTGGTGTTGACAAGCGTGCCTGCCGGGATCTCCACCCCGGTGGCGCCGAGGTTGGTAAAGACCACCGTGCCGCTGGCGCGGTCGCTGGCCTTCTGCTGCATCCCGGTGGTGGCGATCGTGCCGGTCTCCTCCAGCGTGGTTTCGACAAAGCGCGCCGGCAGGGTGTTGCTGTCGGGGTCGACCACGTCGAGGCTGCCGTCGGCGATCAAGGGTACCGTGACGGCGATCGGTTCGCGGCCTGGGGCAATGATGATGGTAGCGGCGGGCAGCACATAGAAGGTGAAAAAGACCAGCACGGCGACCAGGAGCGCGCCCATAGCCCCATAGCCCATCAACTGCATCCAATAGGGCAAGGCGCGCCGGCGCTTTTCCTCCAGCCGGATGCGTTCTTGGCGGGCCTGGCGGCGGCTGGGGCGTGCGCTGCGCTCGACGATCTCTTGGCGTCGCCAGGGAGGCGGGTCGGGCAGCCCGGCTGCGGGGTCGCGCGGGTCGACCAGCGGCAGGTCGGGTGACATGCGCCAGCGGCCACGCTGCGCTTCTTCGGGCCGGGCAAAGACGGGGATGCCCAAGGTCGCGGCTGCTTTGCGCGTGGCGTCGTGTTGGGTGATCAGGGCGAGGTGGCGGCGCTGGATCATGGCCTGGCGCTGCAGCAGCCGCAGCCGGGCCAGGTTGTCCAGTTCGATCCACCCTTCGGGCAGGGACAGGGCGATGCGGTCGCCGCGCACGCGCGCCATCTGGCGGCGCAGGGCCTCGACATTCGCCTGGGATGCGACAGGGATGATCTCGACCATAGGGATGCAAGGCAGGGGATGGCACGCCAGCTACCTCGCGCGCCATCCCCTGCCGGCTAACTCTCCAGACTCTTCTCCACCCAAGCGGGCACAGTGGCCAGCGCCTCGGCCAGCTTGGACGCATCTTTGCCACCGGCCTGCGCCATATCGGGCCGCCCGCCGCCGCCGCCGCCCATCAGCTTGGCCGCATCGCGCACCAGGTTTCCGGCGTGCACGCCGCGCTTGACCAGGTCGGGCGTCACCGCGGCGACCAACTGCGGCTTCTCGTTCACGACCGCGCCGACCACGACTACGCTGCTGCCCAGCCGGTCGCGCAGCCAGTCGGTCATCTGGCGCATGCTGTCGGCGTCGGCGGCTTCGACGGGCACGGCCAGCACTTTGATGCCGTTGACCTGCACCGCCTGGTCGAGCAGCGCGCCGGTGTTCTGCTGCGCCAGCTTGTGGCGAAGCTGCGCCAGGTCACGCTGCAACTGCTGGTTCTGCTCCTGCAGGGCGCGCGCCGCGCTCTCCACCTCGTCGGGTTTGGTGTGGAGCACGCCGGCGACCCGTTCCAGGGTGCGCAGCCGCTGCTCGGTCCACGTTTCGGCCCCGCGCCCGGTCACGGCCTCGATACGGCGCACGCCCGCGGCCACACTGCCTTCGCTGACCACGCGAAAGCCGCCGATCTCTGCCGTGGAATCGACATGGGTACCGCCGCACAGCTCCATGCTGAGCGAGCGCCCGTCTTCGTCTTCGCCAAAGCTGACGACGCGCACCTCATCGCCATATTTCTCGCCAAAGAGCGCCATCGCGCCTTCTTCCACAGCGCGCTTGTGGCTGGTCCAGCGCGTCTTGACGGCGTAGTTCGCCAAGATGATCTCGTTGGCGCGGCGTTCGATCTCGGCTAGTTCCTCTTTAGGCACAGCCTGCGTATGGGTGAAGTCGAAGCGCAGCCGGTTGGGTTCGACGAGCGACCCGGCCTGATGCACATGGCTGCCCAGCCGCTCACGCAGCACGGCGTGCAGCACATGGGTGGCGGTGTGGTTGCGCATGATGTCCCAGCGACGCTCGGTGTCGATGGCGGCGGTAGCCGGGTCGCCCACGCGCACGCTGCCCTGCGTCACCTTGCCGATATGCGTGATCAGCCCTGGGATGCGCCGCCGCGTGTCGCGCACCTCTACCACAAAGACGGGCTGCTCGGTGTCTTCAGGGAAATAGTAGATCTCGCCGGTGTCGCTGACCTGCCCGCCGCTTTCGACATAGAAGGGCGTTTCGGGCAGGATGATCTCGACCTCGTCGCCGCTGTGCGCTTCCTGCGCGCTCGCGCCGTTGCGGATGATGCCCGCCACCACGGTGTCGAGTTCGGCCAGGTTCTCATAGATGCGCTGCTCTACGCCGCCGGCGGGCACGAGGCCGCCGGCCTGTAGTTGGGCCAGCAACTGGGCATAGACGCCCACATCTTGGGCGACCTTGTCTTGGACACTGGCGCGGCTCTTTTCTTTCTGCTCGGCCAGCAGCACGCGGAAGCCCGCCTCGTCGACGGTAAAGCCGCGCTCCGCCGCCACATCGCGCGTCAGGTCCACCGGGAAGCCGTAGGTGTCCCACAGGAAAAAGGCCTGGTCGCCGGGGATCACGCTGGTCTGCTCGTCCGCCAGCCGGTCCATCACCGTGTCGAGCAGGGCCAGGCCGGTGGTCAAGGTGCGCTGGAAGCGTTCCTCCTCGTCGGTGATGGTCTGGAGGATGAAATCGCGCTTTTGGGGCAGGTCGGTATAGTGGTCGCCCATCTGGTCGATGACGACCTCCGCCACCTTGGCCAAAAAGGGACCGTCGAAGCCGAGCAGTTTGCCAAAGCGGGCGGCGCGGCGCAGGATCATGCGCACCACATAGCTACGCCCTTCGTTGCCGGGCAGCACGCCATCGGCGATCAAAAAGGTGATGGCGCGGCTGTGGTCGGCGACGGCGCGGTAGCGAAAGAGGTGGGCGGCGCGGTGCGCCGCATCCGCGCCCAGCAGGTTTTGGATGCGGTCCATGATCGGCGCGAAGGCGTCGGTGTCATAGTCGTTGTCTGTGCCCTGGAGGATGCTGGCGAGGCGCTCCAGCCCTGCGCCCGTGTCCACGCCGGGTGAAGGCAGGGGAACAAGCTCGCCGCTCGCCTTCTGGTCATACTGCATAAAGACCAGGTTCCAGATCTCCAGATATTCGTCGTCCTGGTTGACGCCCGCCGCGGTCTGGGTGGCCAGGTCGCCCCAATAGAAGTGGATTTCGGTATTGGGGCCGCAGGGGCCGGTGTCGCCCATCGACCACCAGTTGTCCTTTTTGCCAAAGCGCAGGACGCGGTCGGGCGAGGCGCCGGTCTCGATCCAAAGGCGTTCGGCCTCGTCGTCGTCCTCATAGACCGAGAACCAGAGCCGTTCGACGGGCAACTGCCACTGGTTGACCAGCAGGTCCCAGGCATAGGCGATGGCCTCGCGCTTGAAATAATCGCCAAACGAGAAGTTGCCCAGCATCTCGAAGAAGGTGTGATGGCGCGGGCTGGGGCCGACGTTCTCCAGGTCGTTGTGCTTGCCGCTGACGCGCATGACCTTTTGGCTGGTGGCGGCGCGGCGATAGGCGCGTTTTTCCAGACCCAGAAAGGCATCCTTGAACTGGACCATGCCGGCGTTGGTAAACATGAGCGTGGGGTCATTGGCAGGCACCAGGCTGCTGCTCTCCACGATCTCATGGCCTTTGGATTTGAAGTAATCCAGGAACTGCTGGCGAATCTCGTTGGTCGATAGGCGTTTCATCGGAACGGACTTTCTCGGCGTGGTCGCCTCGATAGGCGTTTCATCGGAACGGACTTTCTCGGCGTGGTCGCCTCTGCGTGGTCGCCTTTATGCCGGCGCCACTGTGTTGGCGGCGGTCTCGACAATCCTAGCCCTGATCACAATACTCCAACTTCGCGATTGTATGGGAATCGAGAAAGCGTGTCAAAAATAGAGGATCGGGTAGGCGGTGAGCTATGCCGGTCAGCCACTGCGGGTGTGCGGCCACATCTCCAGAGATAGCCAGCCGCCTACGCGATTGCCTTGCCTATTGGGGACGGTTTGACAAACCCCTGTCCCCATGTGACAATCTACCTGAACTATCAGGCAAAGGAGCCATGTTATGTCACTCA
>QEUY01000204.1 GCA_003577365.1 Chloroflexota bacterium
TGCTCATCGGTTTTTGGTTCGACCGCCGCGACGACAGCTATGGCTATTACGCCGACGCCGGCAAAAAGGCCTTTATCGTCAATCGCGTGGGCGACTTCGGCATGATCGTCGCCATGCTGGCGATCTGGTCGGCCCTGGGCACGCTCAACTTTCTGGATGTCTTTGAACAGGTTGAGCACGGCGCGCTGACCGTGGGCGCGGCCAATGTGATCTGCCTGCTGCTGCTCTTGGCCGCCACCGGCAAGAGCGCCCAGATCCCGCTCTATGTCTGGCTGCCCGACGCCATGGCCGGCCCGACCCCCGTCTCCGCCCTGATCCATGCCGCCACCATGGTGACCGCGGGCATCTACATGATCGCGCGCACGCATGTGCTCTGGCATGTCGCCGAACAAGCCGCCACAACCGCCGCCTGGATCGGCGCGCTGACGGCCTTCTTCGCCGCCACCGTCGCCCTGGTGCAGGTAGACATCAAGAAGATCCTGGCCTATTCCACGATCTCACAGCTTGGCTATATGATGCTGGGTGTGGGCGTCGGCTCCTACGGCGCGGCCATCTTCCACCTGACCACCCACGCCTTTTTCAAGGCGCTGCTCTTCTTGGCCGCGGGCAGCGTGATGCACGCCCTGGACGGCGAACTGGATATCCGCAAGATGGGCGGGCTGCGCCATAAGATGCCTGCCACTTTCCGCACCTTTCTGGTGGGCGCGGCGGCGCTGGCCGGGATCCCGCCGCTGTCGGGCTTCTTCTCCAAGGACGCCATCCTGCTCGGCGCGCTGGCGGCCAACCCTTTCCTCTACGCCATCGGCCTGGTGACTGCGCTGCTCACCGCCTTCTACAGCTTCCGCGCCCTCTTTGTGCCCTTCTATGGCGAGCCGCGCGACCAGCATCTCTATGACCACGCCCATGAAAGCCCGGCGCTGATGACCACGCCGCTGTGGATCCTGGCTGCGCTCTCGATCTTGGGCGGGCTGCTCAATTTGCCCTTTGTGCTGACCCTGGAGCATTGGCTGGAGCCGGCGCTGGGCGCGCACGAAGCGCCATCGCTGACCTTGGAACTGCTGGCGATCACGCTCAGCGTCGTCGTCGCCATCTTCGGCGCGATCATGGCCTGGGCACGCTATATGACCAACGAGCCATGGCCGCGGCGGCTTGCCAGCCGCTTCAGCGGGCTGGAGCCGGCGCTCCAGCGCCGGTGGTATGTCGACGACTTCTATTGGAACTACATCGTCGTGCCGCTGCGCAACCTGTCCACCTGGTTCGCCATGGTCTTTGACCAGCGGCTGATCGACGGCGCGGTCAACTGGTTCGCCACGACCAGCGCCCAACTGGGCGAACGGGCGCGGCGCATCCAGACTGGCGCAATCCCGGCCTATGCCTTGAGCATCCTGGTCGGCGTGGTGGTCTTGGTCGCCTTCTTCGTCTTTAGCGCATAGCCTGCGCCGGCTGCTATCAAGCCCGATTCATGTGCGGCGTCTTGAACGCCTTCAGACAGAGCGTAGGAACGAATTCTTATGGCTTCTTCCATCCCATACTTGCTGTCGATCATCACCTTCTTGCCGCTGCTGGGCGTGCTGGCGCTGGTGTTGATCAAGGACGACGACAGCCGCAAAACCATTGCCCTGGTGACCACCGTGGTGACCTTCTTGGTCAGCCTGCTGCTCTGGCTCCGCTGGGACAACACGGTCGCGGGCATGCAGTTCCTCGAAGATGTCGTCTGGTTCCCGGAGATCGGCATCCGCTACACCATGGGGGTGGACGGCATCAGCCTCTTTCTGGTGCTGCTGACGACCTTCCTCATGCCCATCGCCATCTACTTCAGCAACCTCTATGTGCATGAGCAGGTGGGCGCATACATGGTGCTGATGCTGATCTTGGAGACGGCCATGGTGGGCACCTTTCTGGCGCTGGACCTGGTGCTCTTCTTCGTCTTCTTCGAGTTCAGCCTGATCCCCATGTATCTGCTGATCGGGCGCTGGGGCAGCGCAAACCGAGTCTATGCGGCGCTCAAGTTCTTTCTCTACACCTTTGCCGGCTCGACGCTGATGCTGGTCGCCATCTTGGCGGTCTATTTTACCACCGGAACCTTCAACGTGCTGGAGTTGCAGAGCATCCCGATCGTGGGCGCGCTGCAGACCTGGGGCTTTCTGGCGTTTGCCCTGGCCTTTGCCATCAAGGTCCCCATCTTCCCGTTTCATACCTGGCTGCCCGACGCCCACGTCCAAGCGCCCACCGCCGGGTCGATCATCCTGGCCGGCGTCTTGCTCAAAATGGGGACCTACGGCTATCTGCGCTTTGCGATCCCCATCTTCCCGGAGGCGGCGGCGCGCTTCGGCCCTTGGATCGCCGCCTTGGCCGTGATCGGCATCCTCTACGGCGCGCTGGTGGCGCTGGTGCAAAAGGACTTCAAGTCGCTCGTGGCCTACAGCTCGGTCGCCCACCTGGGGTATGTCATGTTGGGTGTCGTGGCGCTCAACCTCCAGGGGGTCAGCGGGGCCGTACTGCAGATGGTCAACCACGGGTTGAGCACCGGCGCGTTGTTCCTCATGGTCGGCCTGCTCTACGAACGCCGCCACACCCGCCTCTTGGACGACTTCGGCGGCCTGTGGAAGAGCATTCCGCTCTACAGCAGCTTTCTGCTGGTCGTGATCATGAGCAGCGCCGGGCTGCCCGGTCTCAACGGATTTATCGGTGAGTTCACCATCCTGCTCGGCATGTACCTGCGCAGCCCCGTGTTCGCCATCCTGGCCGCGCTCGGCGTGATCTTGGCGGCCTGGTATTTGCTGGTCGCCTTCCGCAAGGTCGCCCAAGGGCCGCTGACCAACCCGGCCAACGAGGCGAGCCGGCTCAGAGACCTGCGTGCCGGTGAAATGGCGATGCTTGTGCCGCTGGTCTTGCTCTTCTTCCTGATTGGGCTCTTCCCCAACCTGTTCCTAGAGAAGATCAATCCCTCGGTCGAACTGCTTGTCGAGAACCCTGCCATTGTCATGAAGGTTGAGCGTTAAGCCATGCCGTCCATTGATCTTCAACTGAACTACGCGGTTCTATACCCGACCTTTTCACTGGTGATCTTTGCCCTGCTGATCATGGTGGTGGATATGTTTGGCAGCGATGCGCGGCCCGGCCCGCGCCAGGCGCTGCCTTGGGTCGCCTTGGCGGGCGTGATCGCCGCCGGGGCCATCACGGCTTGGCAGTGGGGCCAGCCGGAGGCCACCTTTCAGGGCATGGCCACCAACGACCACTTTGCCCTGGCGCTCAACCTAATCGTCCTGGTCGCCGCCGCGCTGGGAATTCTGCTGAGTATCAACTATATCCCGACCATCAGCCGGCAACTGGGCGAATATTACACGCTGCTGCTGCTCGCCACGGCGGGGATGATGATGATGGGCACGGCCACGGACCTGATCACGGTCTTTCTCGCCCTGGAGATCTTTTCGTTGGCGCTCTACATCCTCAGCGGGCTGCAGCGCGCCAACCCGCGCAGCACCGAAGCCAGCATGAAATACTTTCTGCTGGGCGCGTTTGCCAGTTCCTTCTTTGTCTATGGCGCGGCCTTGATCTATGGCGCGGCAGGCAGCACCCACTACGCCCAGATCGGCGAGACGCTGGCCGCAGACCAGGGCCACCTGGGCCTGCTCTATCCGGGCATCGCGCTCTTGCTCGTAGGCTTCGCCTTTAAGGTGAGCCTGGTCCCCTTCCATATGTGGACGCCTGATGTCTATCAAGGTGCGCCCACGCCGGTGACCGCGTTTATGAGCGTCGGCACCAAGGCCGCCGCCTTTGCCGCGCTGATCCGGGTCTTGCTCGTCGCAGTTCCGGGCCAACAGGTCACCTGGGGCTGGGCGTTGGCGATCCTGGCCGTGCTCACCATGACGCTGGGCAACTTTGCTGCGCTGCGCCAGACCAGCCTCAAACGCATGTTGGCCTATTCCAGCATCGCCCACGCCGGCTATATCCTGGTGGGGCTGGCCCCCGGCACGCCCGAAGGCGCAACCGCTGCGCTCTTCTATCTCTTTACCTATGCCTTTATGAATATCGGCGCTTTCGCCATTGTGATTGCGCTGGAAAGGGCGCAAGAGAACGACGCGCTGCAAAACCGCGCCGCTGGCATCGCCGACCGCTGGCCGCTGATGGCGGCGGCCATGGCAATCTTTATGTTCAGCCTGAGCGGCATTCCACCCCTGGCGGGCTTCTTTGGGAAGTTCTTTGTCTTCAAGGCCGCCGTAGACGGCGGCTGGACCTGGCTGGCCGTGATTGGGATGCTCAACAGCGCCGTGGGTCTCTACTACTATCTGCGCGTCACGGTCGCCATGTACTTTGAAAGCCCCAGCGCCGACTCCGCCGCCGAACGCAGCGAATGGGGCGGGCTGCGCCTCGGCGTGCTGGTCGCCGCCCTCTTCACCATCCTGATCGGCATCTCCCCCGCCCTGTGGACGGGCCTCTTCCGCTCCGGGCTGGGGGGATAAGAGAGGAATAACCGCCAAGAGGGCGCAACGCCCGCCAAGAGGCGATCGTCAAGGACGCAAAGGCCAGGGCGAGAGAGGCGGAGAAAGCGCAGATGCGATTTTCGGCGCCACTTGTGGCGTGCACGCCTCACAGCCCAAACCAGCAAATCAAAAGGGGAGAAGAGTGCTCAATACTCTTTCTCCCCTTTCTCTTCTTCTCTGGCCTTTGCGCTCTTGGCGCCCTTTGCGGTAGACCCTCTCCGCTCTCCTACTGGAATTCGATCTTGTGACGGCGCATGACCACGCTTTCCGCCAGGCCGATGGCAAGCAGCATTGAGATCAAGCTGCTGCCCCCATAGCTGATGAAGGGCAGCGTCAAGCCCGTCACCGGCAGCAGGCTCATATTCATGCCGACGTTGACCACCATCTGGAAGAAGATGATGGCCGCCACCCCCACCGACAGCAGCCGCCCGAAGTGGTCTTGGGCCAGGTCGGCGATGCGCAGCAGCCGCCAGATCACAAAACAGAGCAGCGCCAGCACGATCATCGCGCCCACCCAGCCCAGCTCTTCGGCGATCACGCTGTAGAGAAAATCGGTGTGGCGCACGCGCAGGAAGTGGAGTTGGTTCTGGCTGCCGTGGCCAAAGCCGCGGCCCATCCACCCGCCGTTGCCGATGGCGATCATCGCCTGCTCGATGTTGAACGCCGCATCGCGATCGGATGCGGGGTCCAAAAAGACCGTGATGCGCTCCCACATATAGCTGTGCATCGTGGTCAGAAAGAGCGGGAAGGCCGCCACCGCACCGCCGGTCAACATAAATAACTGCCAATAGCGGATGCCCCCTACCAAGATCAACGTGCCCGCCAAAAAGGCATAGGTGATCGTCATCCCCAGATTGGGCTGAAGATAGATCAGCGCCAGCGGCCCGGCCAGCAAAAGCAGCAGCACCAGCAAATATTGGATGCGGTGCATGCGGTCGTGGAACCAGCTCAGATACCAGGCGAGAAAGATGATCAACAGAAACTTGCCCAGCTCTGTCGGCTGCACCAAGATGCCGCCGATCGAGACCCAACGCTGCGAACCGCTGCCCTGCGTCTCGCCAAAGAAAAAGACGGCCAGCAGCAGCAGCACAAAGAGCAGAAAGGCGGGCGGAGCCAGCAGTTCTAGATGGCGATAGTCGATCAGCGCGGCGATCAAGAGCGCCACCAGCCCAACCCCGGCAAAGACGGTCTGCCGCCGCCAATAGCCGTTGAGGTCTACCGTGTTCTCGGTGGCGCTGTAGACCATGGCGATGCCGATCCCCGTGAGGAGCAGCACCACCACAAACAGCGGCCAGTCAAAATTCCGCCAAAGTTGTCGTCCAGTCATAAGAGGTCATTACACAAAAATGGCACACCAGCGGCAGAGCCGGTCTGTCAACGCCGGAACATCCCCGCCAAAGATTCCAGAAAACCCGGCGGGCGAAAATCCATCAACGGCACATTGTTGCCCATGATGCGCTGGGCAATGTTGCGATAGGCTTGGCTTACATAATAGCGTTTGTTGAGCGCCACCGGCATCCCCCGGTCGGTAGCCAACATAATATGCTTATCTTCCGGCACCACGCCCAAGAGGTCAATTGCCAGGATGTCCAGAATGTCGTCAATATCGCGCAGTTCGCCATTGCGCGACAGCTTGGCATTATAGCGGTTGACGACCAGGCCAGGCTGATGCTTCCAGTCGCGCTCCAACAGATAGATCACCTTGTCGGCGTCGCGCAGTGCGCTCACGTCGGGCGTCGTCACAATCAACACGCGGTCGGCGGGGGCCACGGCGCTTTGAAAGCCATGCTCGATGCCCGCCGGCGAATCGATGATCACATAGTCGGCCATGTGGCTCAGGCTCTTGCAGACTGCCACCATCTGTTGGATGCCTACATCCGCCTTATCGCGGGTCTGGGCGGCGGCCAGGAGATAGAGCGAGTCCACCCGCGTATCGCGCACCAACGCCTGCTGGAGTTGGCAGCGCCCCTCCACCACGTCGACCAGGTCGTGCAGAATGCGGTTCTCCAGCCCCATGACCAGGTCGAGGTTGCGCAGTCCGATATCGGCATCCACTGTAATCACCCGTTTTCCCTGCAGCGCCAAGGCAACAGCCACATTGGTGGCCGTGGTCGTCTTGCCGACTCCTCCCTTGCCGGAAGTCACAGTGATCACAGTGCCGGGCATGAAGATCCTCTCCAAGCGGTCTGTCTAGGTGAGCGATGACCCAGTAGACGATGACCCAGTAGGCGATGACAAGGTGGGTGATGACCTGGTGAGCAGCGACAAGGCTCGGCCTGCATCGTGCGCTTCACTGGAGATCCTTTGCGCTT
>QEUY01000205.1 GCA_003577365.1 Chloroflexota bacterium
CGCCGTGGCCACCGCGCCGGGGATGGCGCGCTGCACAAGCTCGGTCAGCGAACCGGCCAAGGCCCCCTCCAGCATGGCGCGCAGGTCGTCCAGGTCGAGGGCGGGCTCCGGTTCAGGTTCGGGCATGGGCGCGGGCAGCAGCGCCGGTTCCGGATCCTCAGGCGTCTGCACCTCGCCGCTCCCCCAAACGACCGTGGCGTTGGGGTCGGCATAGAGCACATAGGCCAGCCAAGTGGCGTTGGCGGGCTGCCGGTCGCGCACATGCAGCCGCGCCGTGTGGAAGGCATGGCCCAGCGTATCGCCCGCCAGCAGCCGCTCATAGAAGATGACGGCAAACTCGGCGGCCAACAGGTCGTTGACCTCCCACAGCGTCCCCACCAGCGCGCCCACGCCCGCGTCGCCTATCAAGGGCGCGACCCACTCGCCCAGCCCGGTCAGCGCAAAACCCAGCCGCGCCGTGTGGCAGATGTTGAGAAAGACCAAGGGCCGCGCTTTCCACAGCCCGGCCCCCTGCTCGCCCGCCAGCGCGGCGGGGGTCAGGCTGCCATCTTCCAGCGCCCAGGGGGATTGCCCGGCGTCGGACGTATCCTGCCGTCCAGACGCGGCCCGTCCATGCGCGGCGATATGCAGCAGTTGCACGCCGTCTGTCTGGGCCAGTTGGCGCAGCGCCGCGTGCGAGCGCAGCGGGTCGTCCACTTGTACCTGCCGGGCAGAGAGCGCCTGGAAAAAGGCCTCTTCACGCCGGCTGTAGACCGCATCGTCGCCCGGCGCGACGACGGCCGCGGCCTGCACTTGCAGCGCCTCGACCGGGCCGCGACCGGCCAGCCAGCGTGCCACCTGGAAGGTCTCGCACAAAAAGCCGTCGCTCTGCTCGGCTCCGCTCTCCGGGTCAAGCAAAAACGGCTTGACCATCTCCCACGGGATCCAAGGCTCGTCGCTGACGATCGACAGCGTCTCGATCGCGCCGTCCGGATGGGCGCTGTCCCGACGCCGCGGGCGGATGCGCGTCCAGAATTCGTGCTGCAGCTCGGCGGGGAACAGCTCGTGGAAAAGCTGTCGGCCAATCGCGGCCAGCGCCTCCGGGTCGACCGAGGCGTCTCCCTCGAGCAATTGCTCCACCGGTTTGGCTTCCTGCCGGCTCAGGTGTGCGAAGATCGTCTCCAGATAGGCGCGCGGGTTGGCGGCGTTGAGCCGCACCTGGCCCATGGGCCGCCAATGGTAGCCCACACCGGCCTTGGTCGAATGGAGCATAAAGCTGAGAAGGTTGTCGCTGCCGCCGCGCACAATACGCAGTTCCAAGTCGGCGGGCGGCGGCGGTTGGCCCACAAAGCGCGCCGCCAAGCGGCTGTTACCCGCCGTCACCCCGGCCACCGCCGCGGGGGCCTGGGCCACGACCTTACTGGTAAAGGCGACGCTGCCCAAATAGCGCGCCTGGTGATAGAAGTTTACCGTCACCCGCTGGTCGCCCACCTCGCGGCCGGCGCGCAGCAGGAAGATGGCGGGCTGCGGCTCGCGGTCGCCATAGACAGCTACGGTGCGGCTCCAACTGGCTGTGCCCTCGTTAAAGCCGGTGGCGACCACCACGACCTCGACATAGTCAGGCCGGTCAAGCTGGTCGGGGCCGGGCGCGCCGCCGCGCAGCGCGGCGGCAAAGGGCGGGCGCGTCAGGCGCACGATCAGCGGAACCTCGTCGCCCACGCGCACCTGCTGCGGGAAACGCACATCGGTATGAAAGACGCGCTCGACCACCGCGCCCAGCTTGGCCGGCTCGCGCACGACGCGCGGCGGCGCAGGTTGAATCGGTTCAGGCGCAGCGGGCGGCTCCACAGCCTGCGCCGCAGGTGGGGCCGGCTCCGCTTCGACCGCCGCCACAGGCGGTGCGGGGAGCGGCTGTGGCGCGGGCGTCGCCGGCTGTTCGGCGCTGGGCAGCGGCGCAGGCTCCAGCACCGGCATAAACGGCGGCGGTTCCACAGGCGGCGCGGCACGTTCGGGTTGCGGCGCGTGTTCGGGCGGCGCGGCCTCGCCGCTGGGCACGCCGCCGGCCAACGGCATCGGATGGGTCAACAGGTCGGCCAACTGCGCGCTGATCGGCGCTTGCGTATAGAGCTGCGGCGGCGTCTCCGGCGGGACGTCGACCTTGCCCGCCAAGAAGGCATGGCACGCATAGTGCAGCGTTTCGGGCATGGCCTCGAACAGGTGCAGCGTCTCCACCACATTGCGGACGTTCACGCTGAAGTGGTCGCCTTCGTCGACGATGCCGGCGCGCACCGTGTTGAGCGTGCGCAGCACCGCGTCGCGCGTCTCCAGCGTCAGCCGCGCCCAGTTGCCATAGACCTGCACCACGACATATTCCAGCAGTTCGGTCAATTCTTCGCCGCCGCCGGGCAGGTACATGCGCGTTACGGCATAGGCGGGCGGCTCGACCGCCTCCAGCAAGGTCAACAGCACCTGAAGGCGGACAGGGGACAAGTTAGTGGGTTTAGGACGAAAGCCGCGCAGCCGCATGCTGGGCCGCCGGGCGCGCATCAGCGCCTGTTTCACCTCGCCCAGCGATTCCAACTCCTCGCGCGCCAAGGTCATGATCGGCTCTTGCCCAGCCAAGCGGTCTAGAAAGAGCAGGATCGCGTCCTCGCTTTGGGTCACATGGGCCGAGGCCAGCGAGCGCAACGCAGTACCCAAGCGCAGGCGTTCTTCGTCCAGCCAGGGGCGCAGCCGCGCCAGCGCGCCCGCGTCCCAACGCTTGTAGAGCTTGAGCAAGACCTTTTCGAGTAGTTCGTCGACGCTGTTCCACACCACGGTATTGTGCCCCCTGCGCTGTTGCTCTTTTCTTGGGCGGGTGATTCTCCAAGATAGTATCATAGCACAGCCGGGCTTCCAACCGTCGATGCGCGCAGGGGGCAGCGTGTCGCCAAAGGCAAGCAGCCATCGGTGCTCAACCACATATCAGAAAAAAATACAAGGGGCTGTCTCTTCGCTTGAGACAGCCCCTCATGTCAATCAACCGCTATGCAATTGCCGGCCCGGCGTTATTGGCCCTTCGCCGCCTTCCAGGCCTCGTACTGCGCCTCCACCTCGGCCTTGACGGTGTCGAACCCGGCAGCCTTCAAGTCCTCAATGAACTTGGGCAGTTCCGTCGCGGGGTCCACATAGCCGGTCAGCAGGGCGCGGGCCGTGCCGTCGGCGACGGCTGTGATCGCCGTGATCTCGGCGATCACGGGATCAGTGCGGAAGCGGAAGCCCAGCGAAGCATGGTCGAGCGCGTCATTGGAGTACTCGATCAACATGCGGTTCTTCTCAGGATCTTCCTTGTTGGAAACCGCCTGCAGCATGGTGTTGCCGAGCGTCCATGCACCGCCGTGCGCGCCATACCAGGCGCTGTTCAGGAGGTTCACGCGCCCGTCCGCCTCAAATTCCCAGTGGGTGCCCTCGACGCCAAACAGCATCATGTTGAGCAGCTTGGAGTCGGAGTGCATGAGGTTGATGAACTTCATCGCCTCGACGGGATGCTCGGAGACCGCCGGGATGGCGAGCATGGAGCCGCCGGAATGGACGGTAATGTTGATCTTGGGCTGCGTGTAGATCTCCTTCAACTGCAGGTCAGGGTTGCCGGACGCGTTGACCAACTCCTGCGCCTTGATGTTGCTGCCCTTCAGCGGTTGGGGTTCGATCAAGAACTTGCCCGCGTTGCGGATCTCGGCGGGGAGAAAGGTCGTGAGACCGGCGTCCGGATGGATCCAGCCCTTCGTATACCATTCGCGCATGATCGCCGTATACTCTTGGGCCCAATCGGTTTCCATGATGCTGACAATGGTCTCGTCGAAATTGCCGCTCGCATCCGGGGCGAACTTCATGGAGATAAGATCATTCGGAATGGCGGGCACAAAGCCGGGCACCCAGGGGTTGAAAGCGATCCGGCCATCTGTGAGATAGGGGTATTCATCCGGGCGGGCCGCTTTGGCTTTTTCGAGCCAAGGCTCCAGGTCTCTCAGCGTCTTGATCTTGGCGGCTTCTTCCTCGGTGAAACCGATCTCCTCCGCCAGCGCGACATTGTAGATGAAGCCTTCGGGCACGGTCAGCTCTTTGTTGGTGGGAACCGCATAGTTGACGCCATCCACCTGAGTGCCGGTGATGAAGGCCGGGTTCAGGCCAGCCAGAATATCTTGGCCGTACTGCTCGAGCAGGTTGCCATATTCACCCGAATCGTCATTCAGCGGGAGGAGGAGACCCTGGGTGGCGAGCTGCATGTAATCCCGCCAATCCGCCGTGAAAAAGATGTCGATCTTTTCACCGGCCTGCAGGGCGGTCAGCGCCTTGGTCTGCCAGTCACCCCAGCCAATGATGTGGAAGACGACATTGACGCCGATCAGCGGCTCAACATATTCGTTGATGGCGGCTTCTACCTGCGAACGCTGGTCGGTGTCGCCGTTGCCGATCCAGTAGTAGTCCAGGGTCACCACCTCACCCGTCGGCGAGCCGGCGGATGCCCCGCTGGGCGCGGCCTCACCCCCGGCCGGCGCTGCTGGCGCAGCACTGGGGGCGCAGCCGGACACAACCAGCGCAAGCATACTCAACAACAACAGTAGTGAGCTTAACTTTCTTAGCATTCTCTGTACTCCCTTAAGCTATCTTATGGGGGGTTCTATGTGTGATTGGATGGATAATCAGACGTATCGGCAATCAGAAGGCAATCAGACGTATGAGCAAGCAGCTTACCCCTTGATCGCGCCGATCGTGAGACCTTTGATGAAGTACCGCTGGAAGAAAGGATAGGCCAAGATAATCGGCCCCACAGTCACCACCGCCATCGCCATGCGGAAGGTCTGCGAGGGGAGTTCAGAGATGTTGACCAACCCCTGCATCTTGTCCGCGTTCTCCAGCAGGAACCGAATATTGTTCAGCGTGGTATAGATGGTGAATTGCAGGCTGTAATAGCGTGCATCGTCTACCAATAGCAGGGCATTGAAGAAGTTGTTCCAGATGCCAATGGCGCTGAACAGGGCGACGGTCGCCAGACCAGGCACCGACAGCGGCAGAACGATTTGGATGAAGGTGCGCCATTCGTTGGCCCCGTCGATGCGCGCCGCTTCGACGATCTCATTGGGCACGTTCGACCTGTAAAAGGTGCGCATGACAATGACCCAAAAGGGGCTGAAGGCCGAGGGCAGGAACAGCGCCCACAGGGTATTTTGCAGCATCAAGACCTGGCGCATCACCATGTAGTAGGAAACCAGCCCGCCGCTGAACAACATGGTAAAGAAGGCGAAAAAGGTGAAGAAGGTGCCGAACTTGAAATTGTCTCTGGACAGCGGGTAGGCATACAGCGCCACCATGACCACGGACATGACCGTTCCGACTACAGTCGAAATGACCGTATTGATGTAGGCAGTGACGACAATCGACCCCTGGCTAAACAGGAAGCGATAGGCCTCTACGGAAAACTCTTCCGGCCATAGGCGGTAGCCGTTTGCGGACAGCGAGGCTTCTGATGTGACGGACGCGATGACAATCACATAGATGGGCAACAGCGCCAAGATGCAAGCGACGATCAGCAGCGCATTCAGGCCTGCATTTGCCAGGGGGGATAAGGCAAGTACATCGCGTTCTTTTTTCTTCTTGGCCGCAGGTTTGAATGCCTGTCGAGACTCGATCTTCGCAGTAGTGGCCACGTTCACACTTCCTTCGCAAATCTATATTAAAACAACGCCAATTCTGGTCGTGTTCTGCGCACAATGGTGTTGGTGATCAAAATCAAAATGAAGCCGAGCAGCGACTGCAGAAACGCGGCCGCAGCCGGATAGCCCAGCGGCACGCCGGTTCTCAGCATGCTGTAGACAAAGACATCCAAGGTGTAGGTGACGTCCTTGACGAGCGCCGCACCGTTCGGGAGCGCATAGAACATATCAAAATCCGAGCCGAAGATTCGACCGACGGCCAGGATTTGCAGCAGGACAATCACCGGGGTCAAGTGGGGCAGGGTAATAGACGTGAACTGCTTCCATTTGCCCGCGCCGTCCACGGCAGCGGCTTCGTAAAGCTCGCGCGGGATGCCGGTGATAGTGGCAAGGTAGATAATCGAGCTATAGCCTGTATATTTCCATGCATTCGCCGTCACGAAAATGAAGGGCCAGTAACTCTTTTCTTTATAGACTTCGATCGGCTCCAAGCCCATGGACGAGAAGAGGTTGTTGATAATCCCGTTGGCGCTGCCCAACGCATAAACCACGTAGGCGACGACGATCCACGAGATAAAATACGGCAGGAAGATAATCGAGTGGTAGAGTTTGGCCCAGAAGCGGTTCGTCAGTTCAAAAATGATGACGGCCAAGGCAACCGAAAGCACTAAGCCCACTGCCATGAAGAGCAAGTTGTATACAACCGTGTTGCGGACATACATCAGCGTGCTGGCGATGTTTGTGGGCAGGGTCAGGTATCGGAAGTTTTCCAGCCCGACCCAGGGGCTGTCGATGAGACTGTAGATAAACTTGTTTTGGATCCAATAATCCTGAGGAGGTCTGGAAAGTTTGTAGGTTTTGAAGGCCAGCACAATCCCCGGCATGGGAAGATAGGAGAACAAAAACAGCCAGATGGCGCCAGGCAAAACCATCAGTAGGTAAGACAGGTTGGTGTAAACCTTGTCGGCGCCCCAGCGTTTCTTCTCGCTTGGGGGTGAATTTACAGACGATGCAACTTTGAGTGACATAACATGGCTCCTTTGCCTGATAGTTCAGGTAGATTGTCACATGGGGACAGGGGTTTGTCAAACCGTCCCCAATAGGCAAGGCAATCGCG
>QEUY01000206.1 GCA_003577365.1 Chloroflexota bacterium
GCGACGGCGGCGATCTTGCCGCCGGCAATCGCCACATCCATCTTGCCGTCGATGGCGTTCAGTGGATCAATGGTATGACCATTCTTCAAAAGCAGATCATATTGCGGCTCGCTTGTCATGTCCGTCCCTAATTCTGCTGGTCCCCGCGTGGGGTATCCTGGGTCTGGGATACGATCAATGGAAATGCACAACCAAAACGGCGAAGAGGTCTAGAACGTAGAGAAACCAGATCAAGCGGGCAGCGCGCCCGGGCGCGCTGCCCGCACATGCCACATTAATCGCGGCGGCCCTTCTGCAAAAGCGCCGTGCCATAGAACTCATACGAGGCGGCCCGGTCGGGCACATCCACCACATGCACCGTAAAACGCGCCGGCACGCCGTTTTCCGGGCAATGTTCTTTGAACCAGTTGCCATAGGCGCGCCGGTAGGCCTGCCGCAGCCGCTCTTGCTCCTTCACATAGCCTTCGGGGTCCACCAGCGGATGGGGAGACTTGGGCTGGCAGCCAAAGGCATGGATCTCGATAAAGTCCACATCCGCCAGCGAATTGCACAGCCCCGCATCACGCACCCACTTTTCCCAACATTCAAAGACCAGCGGGATCTCCTTGTCGGGGTCCATCGTCACCAGCGTATCCAGCCCCAACACATTCTTGGCCGAATAGCCGCCTGTCAACCCGGAGAAATAGAGCTTCTGGTCGCCGTCGGGTTGCTCCTCGACCACCAGACTGGAAAGCACCGGGTCGTCACCCTCATAATAATAGGTGATCTTGCCCCGGCGCTTTACATTGAAAGCCATCGGGCGCTCCTCATCTATAGGTTATCTACATCTATCGGTTATCTATCGGTTTATGATCTAGATATTCATGCGTGTAGCAGACCGGAAAGAGCCGCATCCATCACCCCGGCGGGGGAGCGGCGACAGACTCGGCACAGATTGCGCCGACGAGAACGGGGTCACGGCTGCGCCTGGATGCCAAGGTCGCTGATGTCCGTCTGTGCTGGCATGACATTGCCGGCGCGGCGTTGTAGGCATGATGCTGGTGGCATGGCGCTGTGGAAAGGCCGGCGACCTGTTTCCGCTCTGTGGGCTTCTATTATACCGACTTTTCCATGGTCACCAAATGAGATTTCGCACGCAGGTTCGGCTCACGGTCTCGGCAGGTCGGCCAGCGGCGTGCCTGAAAAATGAGAGACCGCGTCCCAGTTCAGACGAATGCCCAAGCCCGGCGCATCGGGGATCGCCAACATGCCGTCGCCGTCCAACTGCCAGCCCCCTTCCGCCAGCTCGTCGATATAGGGCGAGCCGGTGATATACTCGACCAGCTCCGTGGCCGGGAAGGCCGAAGCCAGATGCAGGTCGGCGGCCAGCCCTACCGCCGTATTCCAACCGTGCGGGATAAAGCGTACGCCGTTTTCCTGCGCCATCCAGCCGATGCGCCGCTCTTCGCTGATGCCGCCCACCTTGGTCACGTCGGGCTGGACGATGTCGAACGCGCCCGCCTGCAGCCAAGGCTGGAAGGACTGTCGCCGGGTCAAGACCTCGCCGCCGGCGATCGGCAGCGGCGCAGCGCGGCGCAGTTGCACATAGTCCTCCAGCGCATCGGGCGACAGCGGCTCCTCGAACCAATAGACATCATAGTCGGCCAACATCTGGGCCGTGCGCAGCGCCCACTTATAGCCGTTGGTCCAATAGGCGTCGCTGCCGCCCGCGTCCACCATCAACAAGGCGTCATCGCCCACAGCCTCGCGCGCCGCGGCCACAATCGCCTCGTCCAAGGCGGCGCTGACCCGGCCAAACGGCCCCCAGCCCATCTTGAAGGCACGGAAGCCCTGGGTCTGCACCTGGGCCAGATGCTCCGCCAACGGTTCGGGCTGGTCCATCAACAGCGAGGCATAGGGGCGCACCCGCTCGCGATAGCGCCCGCCCAGCAGCCGCCCCACCGGCTGGCCCGTGACCTGGCCCAAAATGTCCCACAGGGCAATGTCGATCCCGCTGATCGTGTGGGTGATCGACCCGCCGCGGCCCAGCCAGAACATATGCTGGTGCAGCTTCTCGCTTACTCGCTCCGGCTCCAGCGCGTTCTCGCCGCGCCAGAGCGGTTCCAAGACACGCAGCGCCGCCTTCACCAGCCCATCGTTGGTGTAGACGCTGCCCCACCCCACCACACCCTCGCCGGTGGTCACCGCCACCAGGGTATGCACGCAGTCGTCGGGCCGGATCTCATTGCTCCAGCCGCCCTCCGGCGTCCTGCCGTAGAGTCCGAACGCATCGATCTTGACTATTTTCATCGATTCCGCCTTTGCTATGTGCTGTGATTAAAATTGGGCAGTAGGCAGATGGGCAGTAGCGGCAGAGAATCGGAGGGTTTCACCGCAAAGTCGCAGAGGGGCAAAGAAGAAGGGACTAGGGGGTAGGGGCAGAGTCTGCTCCCTAACACCTACCCCCTATTTCCTCTCTCCTCTGTCCTTTGCGCCCTCTGCGACTTTGCGGTGTGTATCTCTCCCTACCGCCTATCTGCCCACCTGCCTAATCCCCGCTGTGAAAATACGGCCAGTCATCCTGGCGCGCCCAAAGGTCGGCGGCGCTCAGCCCGGCCAAACGCGCCACCACCGCCGCCTTTTCCTGCGGCGGCTGCGCCACGATCGCGACGATGCGCGCCGCGATAAAATCCATCTCGGCGTCGGTCAGGTTCAACGGGTCGATCAGAAAATAGCCCTCGTCGACGTGATGGCCGCGCGTCTTGACCGTAGGGTCGCCCTCGGCCAGCAGCACCGAGAGCGCCATGGCGGTCAACCCGGCGTGCGCCGGGTCCACGCTCACCTTGGCGCGCATGATCGGGAAGGGGTCGGGCGCAGGCCACACTACCTCTGCCGTGACGCCCGCCACGTCGCGCAGGCGAGCCACAAAGCGCAGCACGCGCGCTTTTTCGGCTTCCTGCTGTGCCTGCACATAGCCGCTGTCCCAGGCCTCCAGCGCAGCCATCAAGCCGATGATGCCCTCTTTGCCGATCTTCATGCCGCGCCCGATCCCGCGGTTCTGGGCATAGGCCGCCTGGATCAGGTCGCGCCGCCCGGCCATCACGCCGGAGGTCGGGCCGCGGAAATGCTTATGCCCGCTGCAGATCACCAGATCCGCGCCCGCCGCGATCACCTGGGGCAGCATATGCTCCTCTGCCGCCAGGTCGACGATGACCGGCACGCCGTGGGCATGGGCCGTGTCGACAAACGCCTCCAGCGGCAACTGCCCATATTGCACGGTATGGTGCGAGACTACGTACATCGCCGCCACCGTCTGGGGCGAAAAGCTGGCGTCGAAGAGGCGGCGCGCCGTGCCGTTGACCGTGCCTACCGTTTTGACCTTGGCCCCGGCCAGCCGGATGCCCTGCGTTACCGGCGCGCCATAGTCCACACAGTGGCCCAACTGGATCAACACTTCATCCTTCATGCCGCTGGTGTCGGGCAGTTGTGCGATCTGGCCGGGGTCAGTGCCGGTCATGCAGGCGGCGACGCCCAGCGTCAAGCCGGCAGCGGCGCAGGAGGTTACAAACCCAGCCTCGGCCCCGCTCAGGCGGGCGATGAGCTGGCTGGCGCGGCCATGCAGTTGATCCATCTCGAAAAAGAGCGGTGCGGCGGCGGCCATCGCCTCCACCGCCGCCGGCAAAATCACCGATTGGCCGTAGGCTGTCAGCGTGCCGCTGGCGTTGACCACGCGGCGCAGATGGTAATCCTCATAGGGGTCGCGGCTCACGGGTTCTTCCTTCTTTGGGCAGGCAAGGGTGGGCAGGTGGCGCAGCCCGCAAGCGTTCCAGGCCGCGCCGCTCCTGTAGCATACCGTATGCCGGCAGGATCGGGCAAAGTAAGCATGTCAACTGGTATTACCACCAAACCATTAAAACTACGTTTGACAGCTTTTAGAGGCGTGTGGTAGAGTGGCCCATCGACACGGCATGCGCCGCTCCCCAGTGTGGGCATGCCTCTTCCGCTACCTTCGGTTTGTGTTCCATTGCGTCACCCGAGTACAGAGTTACCCAACACAAGGAGATCGTACATGCTGCGGAACAACATCACGCGCAGGAAGTTCCTGCAAGGCGTGGCGGTGACGGGCTTCGGCGCGCTCGGCGCCCAGCTCCTGGCCGCTTGTGCCGGCCCTGCGCCCGCCACCACCGGCGGCGCCACCGAGGCCACCGAGTCGTCGGCAGCGCCGGCCGCGACCGACGTCACCTTGCGCGTCCAGGTCCCCTCTACCGGTGAAGCGGCCATGCCCACCATCATGGCGGAACGCTATCAATCCGAAAGCGGCGTGCAGGTTGTCATCGAAGAGACCATCTATGCCGAGATCGAGACCAAGACCCAGACCGGTTTCATCTCCAACACGCTGCAAGACCTGCTCTACGGTCACCACCGCTGGCTCTTCATCAACTATCTGAAGGGCATCTACATGGAGATCGACGACCTGCTGGCCTCCGATCCCCCTGCGGACTACGACGACATCTATCCCAGCGTCATGGCGGGCAACTCGCTCGACGGCAAAAACTTCAGCTTCCCTGGCGTGGTCCATCCCGGCGGCAACATCGCCGTCAACTACAACAAGACCATGCTCGAAGAGAAGGGCTTGCCGCTGCCCCAAGACGGCTGGAGCATGTCCGATTGGACCGAACTGGCGAAATCTGCCGCCGACCCGGCCAACGGCATCTTTGGGCTGGGCTTTGACGGCATGAACTCTTTCCACTACTACTCCAACGTCTCGCGCAGTTGGGGTGCGCCGGATTCGCTCGACGGCTGGATCATGGACGCCGAAGGCACCAAGTTCGCCTATAACACGCCGACCCATGGCGAGATCGCCGCCTGGTATCGCGACCTGTTGGACAACAAGATCGCGCCGCGCCAGGCCGACTACATCGAAAACAGCGCCGGGCGGCTCTTCACCGCCGGCCTCAGCGCCACCCACGCCAGCATCGTCGGCAACGTCGTCACCTTCCTCAGCCAGATCGAAGACGCCTTCGAGATGGACGCCGTGCTGCTGCCGGTTGGTCCCCAGGGCCGCCAGGGCACCTGCTATTCGGGCAACCAGCACATGATCAGCACCAAAACCGCCCACCCCGAAGAGGCCTGGGAGCTGCTCAAGCTCTACTCCTCCGGCGAGGCGGGTGTGCTGATGGTGTTGGAGGGCAAGCTCCAGCCCAACGGCCACAAGTCGGCCTGGACCCATCCCGACGTCGTCGCGGTCAACCGCATGTTGGGCGTCGCTCACGACATCCTGGAAGCGGGCATCGAGCCGTTCCCCATGCCCAAGAACACGCGCTTCACCGAAGCCAACACCGTCTTCCAAAACGAGATCAACCTCATCTGGGAAGGCGACACAACCTTCGAAGAACACGCAGCGGCCATCGACCAAAAGGTGCAGGAAGTCCTCGACTTGCCCCGCCCCGAATAGGCAGACGCCAGCCCACTGCAAACTGCAACCGGAGCCGCGTACCCGTGCGGCTCCGGTTTTTTGTTGCCACTCTTGCTCTCCGCCCCTCACCGCAAAGGGACGCGCCTTACACTGCGACTGGGCGTGCTGTGGCATACTAGGGACAGGAGTTTGGCGCGCCTAAAAAATGTGCTAAAAACGTACGGACACGGTATACCGCGTCCGTACAGATCGTGCCCTCATAGGGACCACTTTCCATCCTCTCCGATAGCAGCGAAAGGAGCGTGCTCATGTCGTTCACGTTGGAGATCGGCCAGCAAGCGCCGGATTTCCGCCTGCCGGCGACCGACGGCAATACCTATCAACTGTCGGACTTCGAAGACGCCAAGACCCTGGTGGTCTTTTTCACCTGCAACCACTGCCCTTATGTGCTTGGCTCCGACGAGGTTACCCGGCGCACAGCCGAGCGATTTGCCCCGCACGGTGTGCGCTTTGTCGGCATCAACGCCAACAGCGTCAACACCAAGCCCGACGATTCGTTTGAGCACATGGTCGAGCGCATGCAGGAAAAGCAGTTCCCCTGGCTCTATCTGCGCGACGACAGCCAACAGGTGGCGCTGGCCTATGGCGCGCTGCGCACCCCGCATTTCTTTGTCTTTGACCAAGACCGCCGTCTGGTCTATACCGGTCGCGGGGTGGACAACCCCAAAGAGACCGACAAGATGACGGTCAACGACCTGGAAAACGCCCTTGCGGAGCATGTAGCGGGTAAACCGATCAGCGTGCCGCTGACCAACCCCATCGGCTGCAATGTCAAATGGGACGGCCAAGACGCGCACTGGATGCCACCGGAGGCGTGTGACTTGGTGCTGCCGGCCCGGACAGCGTAGGCGCGGACTGGGCGGCTGGAAAACTGCTCCACAATAGACAACCCTCCAAATGGGGAATCACGTATGGACACGACCGGTCGTGTCCATACGCTGTTTATTGGCAGGCATTGCCCCAACATTGGCGGTCGACCTCGACGCCCGCCGGGTCGACCAAGATCGCCACATCACCGGCGTTGCTCCAGATCCCCCGGCTCGAGCCGAAGCTAAAGCCGCACGATTCGGGGTGGACTTCATTGGTGTAGACGCGGCAGCGGTCCCCCGGCTGCATCGTGTGATCCGGGAAGACAAAACGGTTGCCGTCGTCGTCCATCAACACCCACCCGGCCACGTTGAGCGCCGCGCCTTGGTTGATAATCTCGATATATTCATCCGCCTCGGTGCGCAGGGCTGTGCCATCATAGCCCAATTCCCCCAGCCGCAGCCCCACCGGAGCCAGGCTGGGCGTGCCTTCGGGCATGGGGATCGGCGCGGCCAC
>QEUY01000207.1 GCA_003577365.1 Chloroflexota bacterium
GTATGCATAAAGTCCAGGAAGGTGGCGATGTTGGGGTCGTTGTCCAGGTCGCCGCCCACCGGGTTAAGTTTGAGTTCATTGCCGATCTCCCAGGCCAGGATCGCCGGCTCGTCGCGGAACGCCTGGACGACCTGCTGCACAAAAGGCAGATAGTTGGCGCGATAGCCGCCCTGGAAAAAGGCGGCGGTGAGCAGGTCGCCGGGGAAGTTGGGGTCGATGCGGCCATAGAAGCCATCGTCGCCGGGGATGCGGAACTCGACATCGCGATAGAAGTTGCACAGCGCGGGCAGCAGGTAGGCATCCGGCGCTTCTTCTTTGAGCAGGCCAATGGTGGCGCGCAGCCGCTCAATCGTCGCCGGCGTGTCGGCATGGACGCTCGGTAAAAAGACCCGGATCACGCGCGCCCCCATCGCCCGCGCCGCCCGGATCTGCTCGCGCGCGTCGTCGCGCGTGGCGTGGGGCAGGGTGCGCGGGTCGCCGTAGTGCACCAACCCGCGGATGTTGACGCCCACAAAGCGCAGCACGCGGCCATCCACCACAAAGTCGTCGCCCTGAACGCGCACAAAGCCGCCCAACCCGCGCACCCCGCGCCGGCGCGGCGCGGTCGGGGTGGAGCGCGGCCGAGCCGTTGGCGCGGGTGGCTGCGGTGTGGGCGCGGCCGCCCCGCGACCCTGTACCCCACGCCGCGTCCCCCGTGTGCCTTGGTTGAGCGCCGCGATCCGCTCCACCAGATGCAGCGGCTGGCCGGCGTTGTCGCTGCCCAAATGGCGGAAGCTCGCCCAGTCGCCGTGGTGGCCGACTTCGTAGAGACACGCGCCCACGACATAGTCGTCGGCCAGCAGATGCTGGTTGTACCAGTCCAACGTCTGCCAGTATTCGTCTTGGCTGAGCGGTCGATCCGGGTTGAGCCAGCCCACGTCGCCGGCGGACGCATCCTGGAACATGCGCGTCAGCCCCGCCTCGGTGATGATGGCGCGGTGGCGCGGCCCAAAGCGTTCACGGATCCCGGCCATGCAGGTGCGGTAGAGACCGGCGCTGGTGGCGCTGCCCGGCGCAGGATAGAGGCTCGGCCAGCCGTATTCATGGAAGCCGAGGTAGGTATAGGCTGCCAGCGTATGGGGAAAATGGTCAAGGTAGTGTTCGGGACGGGTGAAGTTGCCCGCGCCAAAGTTGAAGGCCACGGCTTCGACGCCCGCTTCTTGCAGGCGGCGGTGAAAGGCCGTCTGCAAGAGGTCGTAGGCGCGCAGCAGGGCCGCGGTCTCGGCGGGCCGTTCGGCAAACTGGCGCGAGGCGGGGCCGGGCACCGCCTCGTTGAGGCTCATCCAGCCGTCGATCAGCAGCCGGCCATTGGCCCCGCGCTCGGTCGCCAGCCCAAAGTCAAGCGCCAGGATCTCCTCGGCCATGGCGCGGCCCGCGGCGCTGGGGTCGCCGACGGTCAACAGCCGGCGCTGCGTGTCGTTGTCCTTATAGAGCCGCCCGACGACAAAGGCGTTGGGCGCGCGGAAGGCGCGGATCTCGCGCAGCAGCATGCGGTTGACCGTGTCGGCATGCACCAGGATCACCGGCGGCTGCACCTGGCGGATCGCCTCCCACAGCCCGTTCTGGTCGATTGAGACATGCAGGTAGAAGCCAAGCCGGTTGCCCTTGCGCGGTTTGGGCGACGGCAGCGCGGGGGCGCCGGACGTGGAGGTGTCGGGCGCAGGAGGCGGGGCGGCGGGTGTATCGACAGGCGGCACGGGCATCGTCGCCAGAACATGGGCCAACTGCTGCATGAGCAGGTTTTTCTCGGCCACGTTCAGCCCCGGCAGTTCGTGCAGCGGCGGCCCGGCATAGCGCGCCCAACGGTTGGCGGCCAGCGTCTCCACACGCATGCCTGCCTTGGTGAGCAACGCCCAGGGGTCGGCCAGCCGCAGTTGGCCCGCGGCGTGGGCAAAGGCGTTGATGATGTCCTGGTTGCTCGCGGGGCCAAAGGTCAGCACATGCAGCACCGGCTCGGCCGGTTTTGCACGCTTGGGGGGCTTGGCCTGCGCGGCAGGAGCCGCCGGGCCGGCGGTTTCATCCTGGGCGCGGCTGCGCTGGAAAAGCACATAGAACGAGTGGTGGCCGATCGAGTTCCAGATCTCGCCGTGGGGGCCAAGCTCGTCGGCGTGGTGGGTGTGCAGGTTGGTCACGCGGTCGCTGGGCAGCCCTTGGCCGCCGACCTCCACCCAGACATGCTGCCCGCTGAAGAGGTCGATCACCGCCGCGGGTTCGTTGGCCGGTTTGTCCAGAGCCTTGGCAGGGGAGGCCTCGTCGGGGCGCTGGCCTTCCCAACCCCACTGCACTTGCGCCTGCCCCAAGGAGATGCGCTGCCCCTGTTCGTCGACCACGTCGACAAAAACCTGGTGCCCGCCGCGGTTTTCGTCGGGCGTCAGGTGGTGGATGCCCACCAGCCGCCACCGCGTGCGGCCCGGGCCGGCATTCGCTGCGGCCAGCCGCACGCCGTAGTTGGCGACCGGGCCGAGCAGCTTGTCCGGCGCAGGCGCGGTCTGACTCATCTGCTGGAGAAACTGGCGGCGAAGAGGTTCATGAAAGGCCATGGCACTGACTCCTTGGATAGCTCGCTTGGCGGCTTATTTATTTTGGCGGAGGCTGCATACAGAGAACCTATCTATAGGCTATGAACGTGCTGCGCCGGCAATTTCCGGTTAGTACAGCTCCGGAACAGGCTGATTCGCCTGTGCGGCCCTGGTGCGTCGAAACCTGCTTGACAAGCCCCCGCGCCTCTGTCATAATCGCGAGGAAGTTCCTGTCAACGACGGCAACTTTGTTTGCTCTGGGTCGCCTCCCCATGGCCTCTGGGCCGTCCGACCCGTTGCGGCACAGCCTAGTTCGGGAGCAGAGGGCCATGGTGCGATCATATCTCAATTTCGACCTCTTGATAACCCCCTCATTGGTAACTTCATCCGGCGGTCACTATCAAGCACGGGTCATCCAATCGCCGGTGGGCGAAGAGGCGGCGGATTTTGAGCAGCCCTTTACCCCTGATGAGCTGCAGAGCTTTTGGCAGCATGCCGGCCGCCGCACGCGCCATTTGGGGGCCGCCGGAGACACAGCCGATCTAGCTTTCGACCCCCAGGCGTTTGGCACGCGCCTCTTCGACGCCGTCTTCTCCGGCGCGCTCGGCCAGATGTTGGCGCGCAGCCTGGACGCGGCGCGCGCCGGCGGGCAGGGGCTGCGCATCCGGCTGCGCTTGGGTGATGCGCCCGAACTGGCCGACCTCCCGTGGGAGTTTCTCTATGCGCGCGACCTGGCGCGCTTTCTGGCGCTGTCGGATGAAACGCCGGTGCTGCGCTATCTGGAGTTGGCCCAAGACGAACGCCCGCTGGCCGTGACGCCGCCGCTGCGCATCGTGGCGGTGGTCTCCGACCCCAGCGATGTGGAAAAGCTCGACGTGGAGCAGGAGTGGGCGCGGCTGCAAACGGCGCTGGCGGGCCGCCAAGCCCAGGACCTGATCGCGTTGGCGCGCCTGGACCAGCCGACGGTGGCCGGCCTGCAGCGTGCGCTGCGTCGCGAGGAAGTGCATATCCTCCACTTTATCGGCCATGGTTTTTTCGACGCGCGCCAGGACGAAGGCGGGCTGGTCTTTGAGGAGGAGACGGGCCAGGGCCGGCGCGTCTCCGCCGAGCAACTTGGCACGCTGCTGCACGATCAACCGGCGCTGCGGCTGGTCTTCCTCAACGCCTGTGAGGGCGCGCGCGGCGGGACCACACCTTTTGCGGGGGTGGCGCAGAAGCTGGTGCAGCAGCGCATCCCCGCGGTCTTGGCGATGCAGTTCGCGGTCAGCGACGCCGCAGCCATCGCCCTGGCCTACGAATTCTATTGCGCCCTGGCCGATGGGGTGGCGCTCGACGAAGCTGTCGGCGAGGCGCGCAAGGCCATCTATGTCGCCGGCGAACGCTTTGAATGGGGAACCCCCGTCCTGTTTAGCCGGTCGGCGGATGGGATGATTTTGGACGTGGCGCGGGGCAAGGAGCAGCCCATGGAACAAACGACAGGACAGCCCGCAAATCAACCCGCGCAACGCCCTTGGTGGGACCAGATCCAAGCCGGGGGCATCCAGGCAGAAGGGGATGTGATCATCGCCACGATCGGCGCGGGGGCCAGCAACGTGGCCGTGGGCAAAGGCATCACCCAGCAGGTGTACCAGCTTGTCGGCGCGCCCACGCCCGACGACCGCCAGGTGATTATGCAAAAGCTTGCCGGCGTGGAGGCGGCGCTGGTGGCTCCGCAGAAGCCGCTCGATGCGGCGACGAAACAGGTCGCCGAGCTACAGCTCCAGCTTCTGCGCGGGGAGTTGACCAAAACCGGCGAGAAGGAGACGCCCAGCGCCAGCGCCATCACGTTGGCCGGAAGCTGGCTGCTCGACAACCTGCCCGATATCGCCGAGAGCCTCGCCGCGCTGTTCGCCACGCCTGCCGTGGGGCGTGTGGTGGGCAAAGCCGGCGAGGCGGCGGTGGCTTGGGTCAAGCAACGTTTCGGCAAGCGTTAGCGCCGCTCGACCTGAACATCCACGCGCCATGATCCACTCGCCAATGTCCCGCCCCACCGTAGCCCCGGCCTGCCTTCCAACCACCGATGTCTGACCATCCCTCTGAACCCGGCTCGCCCGAAGACAATTCATCTGAGAGCTGGCTGCGCCGCCAGTGGGAGCGCCTGCGCCGCGGCCGCTGGCGCGATGTCATCGTCGTGCGCGTGGAGCCGGGCGCCAGCAACGTCGCCGCGGGCAAGTACATCCTGCAGATCAATATCGGCGGGCGCAACCTGGCCGTGCCTGTGATCTGGATCGCGCTGGCCATGCTGATCGTGGTCGTCGTGTTGCTCTACCCTGCCGTAAAACCGATCTTTTGGCCGTCTAAGATGCAGGAGGGCACGTTGCGCGTCGCCATCGCCGACTTCGGCGAGGTGGGGCGCAACGGGCGGGTGCATCGCTCGGAGCGCGGCAGCCTGCTCAGCGCCTGGCTGTATCAGGAACTGCAGCGCACGATCGACGCCGAGCCGGACAACATCTACTTGCAGGGCATCAATATCTGGCATAACACCCGGCTCGACACCCCGCGCGATATCCGCTTGGGGGTGCTGCAAGATGAGAAGGCCGCTGCCCGTCTGGCGCAGCGCATCGCGGCCCAACTGGTGATCTATGGCAATGTCAAGACGACCCCTCAGGGAGATGAGTTGGACATCAAATTCTTTGTTGCCCCATCGCTGCCCGACGAAAGCAACCTGCTCTTGGGACCGCACGCGCTCGGACGCCCGCTGCCTTTGCCGGCAGGGACCGGCAGCGACGTCGCGGCCAGTGTGGTGGTCGTCGAGCGGCTGCAGACACGCTCCCAGGCGCTGGTGTCGCTGGTCACGGGGCTGACCCAGCAGATCCTGGGCCGCTCGCAGGAGGCTTTGGCGACCTTTCGCCAGGCTGAGAGCGCGCTGGCGCAGTGGCCCGACGACGCCGGCAAAGACATTCTCTATTTTCTGATCGGCCGTGAGGAGTTGTTTCTAAACCAGGTCGATCAAGCGCAGCAAGCGTTCCTCACCGCGGTGACGATCAACCCGGACTATGCGCGCGGCCAGGCCGCGCTGGGCAGCGCCTACTTTATCCAAGCGCAGGGCCAGCCGCCCGAGGAGCGGATGCAGCCCGGCGGCACGTTGGACAAGGCAGTCGAACGGCAGCAGCTTGCCGTCCAGTTGGCCGTGCAGCAGCAGGATCTGTTGGTGGAGGCGTTGTCCAGGGTGGCGCTCGCCAAGACCTACCGGCTGCGGGGCGAGAGCGCCTATCTGCTTAAGCACGACGAAGAGGCGCTGCGCGATTATGCGCTGGTCAACGAGGAGACGGTGCCGGCGCGCCCGGTGCTGGCCGCCATGCACCAATATCGGCTGTTGGCCCAAGCCTATGAGACCCAAGGGGCCGCGCTGCTGCAAGAGGCCGATATCTTGCGTCGCCAGGGCAACCGCGAGGCGGCCCTGGCGACGCTGGAGCAGGCGCGCACGGCCTATCTCCAGTGCATTGCCCAGGGCGACAGTGATCAGCTTGACCAACTGCTGGACGATGTGATCGTCGGCCAGCATTGCCGGCCCAACCTGGAGACCGTGGAGCAGGTCAAGCAGCGAATCGAGGAGCAAGGATGAGACGACGCAGGATTGGGGGATTTTGGGGGGTGGCTGTAGGAGTGCTTTTGGGGTTGAGCGGCTGCGGCGCTCCCGCACCGGCGGCCACGCCGGATATCAACGCCACGGTGCAGGCCGCGGTGGCGCAGACGCGTGCGGTCGAGGTGGCCGCGGCTACGCTGGTGGCCGCCACCGACGTGGCGCGCCAAACGGCGACGAGCGAGGCCGCCCAAGCTGCATCGCCCACGCCGGCCTCAGTGGGGGCGACACCGGACACACCCACCCCTTCGCCCGCGCCAAGTTCGACGTCGACTTCTGCGCCGACCGCGACGTCGACATCGACCGCAGTGCCGACCGCAACCTCCACTGCCACCCCGGCCCCTACGCCTACCCCCACCGAGGACCGGCTGGTGATCGCCGAGACCGCGGTGGACGGCAGCAGCGGCGATGGGCGCGACATCCTGGTCAGCAGCTCGCCCACCAACAGTGGGCGCGTGATCCTGCTGCCCAACTTCCAGCAGTCACAGGTGCGCACGCCGATGGTCTTTGGCAACTATGTGACGGCGCGCGTGGCGGTCTTTGACACGCGGCGCGAGGGCAGGCAAGACGGCAACGGCATCCGC
>QEUY01000208.1 GCA_003577365.1 Chloroflexota bacterium
CTATTTTGTCGCCACGCCTGACGGCACAGGCCGCCATGTCTTCGCCGAGACCTGGGATGAGCATGTGCAAAACGTGCAGAAGTACCAGGCAGGAGGATAAGTGTATTCACCGCAAAGAGCGCAAAGGCCAGAGGAAGAAGCGAAAAAAAACAAAGTAAAAGATCGTAGTGGCGGTTTTCGGTCCCACCTGGGTTTCAAAGGTTGCCGCGCTGGGATTGAGCACACAGACCCAGTACTGCCGCCCATAGACAGGGTGCGGCAGCAGGCGATCCAACGCGGTGAAGTCATAGCCGGGGCCGTCGTCACCCTCCGCGCCGGCGCATCCAACCTAGACTCTCTCCGAACTTTGCGTGCTCCGCGACTTTGCGGTGAATCATCTCTCGTCATCTTGCAAGGAGGCATGACACCGCCAGCGGCGGCGCGGTCTTTTCGGTCGAGTCGATCACCTGGCCCGCCTGCGCGCTGGCGGGCGAGCCTGGGTCACGTATCACGGCCAACGTGATCGACCGGTTTCTGGCCTAGCCGTCTACCAGTGCATCACAAAGCCGCCGTCGACGTTGATCGTCTGGCCGGTCACATTTTCGGCCATGGGCGAGGCCAAAAAGACCGCCATATGCGCGATGTCCTGCGGTGTCTGCCAGCGGTTGAGCGGCACACGGTTTTTGAGCTTGGCCGCGCCCCAGGTGTCAAAGTCCACGCGCTGATCCGCGGGCAGGCCGGCCATCTGCCCCTCCCACACCTTGCGGTTGAGCGGCGTATCCACCATGCCAGGGCAGATCGTGTTGACGCGCACGTTATAGCCGGCAAAGTCGCGCGCCGCACATTGGCTGAAGTTGATCAGCCCGGCCTTGGCCGCACTGTAGGGCGGGTCGGTCTGTGACCCGATCTGCCCGGCCACCGACGAGATAAAGAGGATCGTCCCGCTGCGCTGCGCCGTGAAGTTGGGCACAAACGCATGCGCCGTGTTGACCGCGCCCACCAGGTTGACATCCAGCACGCGCGGCCAGTCACCCGGCTCCAGGTTCCAGAAGGGAAAGCCCCCCTTGCCCGACGCCATGCCCGCGGCATAGACCAGGTGGTTGACCGCGCCCAGCGCCTCGACGACCTGCGCGGCGGCCTGCTGCATGGCGGCGTAGTCGGTCACGTCGGCCACAATGCCCAGCGTCGCCACGGTATATTGGCCGTTGATCTGCGTCGCCGCCTCCTGCACCGTCGCCGCGCGGTCGACCAGCGCCACATGCGCCCCTTCTGCCGCAAACTCTTCGGCGATGGCGCGGCCGATCCCGCTGGCCGCGCCGACGACCACCGTCACTTGTCCTGTCAACCCCAGGTTCATGCGCTTCATCCTCCTGTTCCCATGTAAATTGCTCGCCGTGTGAGCGTGTGGGAAGGCTCGACACTTGCACTCACTTGCACTATCAGGGGGGCCGCAACTGGAACTCGCCACGCCTAGGTGCGCGGGAAGCGGAAACGCAGCGGAAAACGGAAACGCAGCATCTGGCGCTTGGCGCGCATCTGCTCAGGCGTCAGCGGAATCTTGATCAGCCCCAGGATCAGCCAAGACAGCACGATCAAGAGCGCCCCGGCGGCAAAGATCGCGGTCTCCCCCACCCCCAACGCCACCAGCGCCACGCCGACAAAGGGCGAGATCAGCCCGCGCAGCCCTAGCACCGTGGCCTGGATAGCGGCATACTCCACCACCTGATCCGGCTCTGCCAGTTGAATACAGGTGTTGAGCAGCCCCAAGTCCACCCCGGCAGAGATGACGCCTTGGGCCAGAAAGGCGGGCAGCAGCATCCAACCGTTGCTGGCGAAGATATAGGTGAAGGGGACCAGAAAAGCAATCGCTAGGTTCAAACGCAGCACCCACAGCCCGCCGCGGCGATCCACCGCTTGGCCCCAGACCACAAAGCCCAGCAGCCAGGCGATCGACTGCGCCGTGCCCAGCAGCCCCAACTCGGTATACGACAGCCCCAGCCGGTCTACCTGCACCACCGGATAGAGGGCAATGCCGATCAGCGCGCCCAGCCCATAGATCGAAAAGGCGGTCAGGTGGATGGCGAAGTTGCGGTTGCGCAGCACGACCGACCACAGACCGGCCAGCGAGCGCGTCTGGCGCGGCGGCAGATGCCCCTCGTCCACGTCGAGCCGGTTGAAATACCAGGTCGCCAGCAGCCCCACCACCCCGCCCAGCGGGAAGAGCACGCGGTAGCCCCACTGATCCAGCGCCCATCCCGCCAGCGGCGTCACCAGCACAATTGCCGCCGTCATCCCCAGCCGCACCACCGACATCGCCTGCCCGCGCACGCCTTCGGGGTAGATGGCTTGGACAATGCGCGTGTAGGCCGGGGAGGGAAACGCCTCCAGCACCCAAAAGAGCGCGGTCACCACCAGCATCCACGGCACATTGGCGATGATGGCAAAGAGCAGAAAGAGGCTGCGCGCGATGCCCCAGCACCAGACGGCAAAGCTCTTGGTGCGCCGCCGCCGCATCAGCACAATGCTGAACGAGGTCAGGATCGAGCCAAGGTAGGTCTGCGCCGTGTAGAGCGCGATCAGTTCCGTGCCGGCCCCCATGCGGCGCAGCACAACTGGAATGAACTGCAGGGCCGCGGCCCAAAAGATGCCATAGAGAACTGTCCCCCACAGCTCGGTGAGCATGTTGTAGCGCACCGTAGGAGCCAGCGTGTTGACGAAACCTAGCCCGAGCCAAGCAGGGAGGCGCGAAACCGAAGACGGCGAAGCCGAGCGCGATTGCACAGATCGTTGTCCAGTCGTCGAAGACGGCGCGGGGGTGGCCGCCGAAATGTCAATGCTCCCATTGTCCCCGCGAGGAGCATCGCGCGGCAAATTGCCAGATCAGCGCGACAACAACGCCCGCTCAAGCGGGCTGCCCTATGCGGCGGAACCATTCTGCCGATCGATGCAGCGTTGAGCGGGCGTTGATCACACCTACACGTCTGCCGGCCCCAAGGCCAGCCCTAGATGAGGTGTGTCTACGGCTTACTGCGCCGCGCTGACCAAGTCGCGCAGCGCCTTGCCGTTGTTCTTGAGCCATTCATAGAGGATGAACAGATCGGTGCCGATGCTGAAATGGCGCACCCCCAGGTCGAGATACCACTTGGCCTGTTCCGGCGTGCCGATCTCGGCGCGCGGCTGCACCCCCTTCTTGAGCGCAGTCTCGATCACCCACTTCTCGGTCTCTTTGATGTCGGGGTCATTGCGGCGGCCCGCCCTGCCGATGTTCATGCTGTAGTCGGCCCCACCCCACTGGATCATGTCGATGCCGGGCAGATCAAGAATGGCCTCCAACTCGTCCACTGCGCCCTGCTTTTCGATCATGATCATGACCACCACGTCCTTGATGGCCTGCACATACTGTTCTGTGCCACCATAGCCCATATAGGTGAAGCGCCGCGTGCCCACGCCATAGGTGCCGCGATCGGTCAGCGTATCGGGCATAGCCGATGCAATGCAGTGCTTCACTTCTTCGACATTGTGGCAGTCGGCATAGAGCACCGACCCAAACCCCGACCCGATGGCGCGCTGCGAGACAAACTGGTGGGTGTCATAGTCCACCTTGATCATCAAGTCTACGCCCACCAACTCGGCGGCGCGGCCCATGTTGTCCAGGTCGTGCAGGTCATAGGGGCCATACTCGGCCACAAATTCAACATAGTCGAACATGCCCGTGTGGCCGATGGCTTCGATCACCGAGGGCCATGTGGAATGGATATGGGTGGAAAAGCTCGGTTGGTTGTTGCGCAACAGTTCGCGCAGTTTGTTTGTACGCATGGGACACTTTCTCGTTCGTAGGTGAATCGATAGAGATTGGGTAGACACCTGGGCGCAGGGTGCGCCGGGTGTCGATGGCGCTCATGATGGCGCTAATGCATCAGCCGTGTGGTCAGGCCGCCGTCTACGACAATGTTGGCCCCGGTGATAAAACCGGCAAAGTCGCTCGCCAGAAAGGTGACCAGATGGCCGATGTCCTCCGGTTTGCCGATGCGCCCCAGCGGATGATAGCCGTTGACGCGCGCCAGCGTCGCCGCCGGGTCAGGTTCACTCGCCAACCAGCGCGCCAGCAGCGGCGTATCCATAAAGCCGGGGCTGATGGTGTTGACGCGAATGCCAAACGGCCCTAGCTCCTGGGCCAAGCTGCGCCCCATGGCGACCACGGCGCCTTTGGCCGCGGCATAGGCTGTAATGTTGGCAATGGTCATTTGGGCATGCACGCTGGCGATGTTGACAATTGATGCGCCGCCCGCCGCCTTGAGCAGCGGCAGCATGGCGCGCGTGACCAGATAGACACCCGCAGCATCGACGCTGAAGATCGCGTTCCATTCTTCCAGCGTAGTCTCTTCAATGCCCTTAAATAGGTTAAAGCCGGCGTTGTTGACCAACAGGTGCAGCGCCTGATAGCGCCCGGCCAGCGCGGTCAACATCGCCTCGACCTCGTCTTGGCGCGCCACATCGGCCTGGACAAAAAAGCTGCGCCCGCCCCGCCGGCGGATCTCGGCGGCAGTCGCCTGGCCGCTCTCGGCGTTCAGGTCGTTGACCACCACCTCCGCGCCCGCCTCGGCCAGCGCCAGCGCGCAGCCGCGGCCCAGACCTTCCCCCGCGCCGGTGACCAGCGCCACGCGGCCATCTAGGCGAACATTCATGGGATTGGCTTCCTCCAGAGGGTGTTGATACGCGGCGGATCTGCATGGCATGAGGTACAATAGGGTAGAGACAGGGCACATGCGGCGCGCCATATGCACCCACAACCTGCTTCAAGTCTATCATTCTTCCCCAGCCACGCCAATTGGAGGGCTTCGCCTATGCACCCCTTGACCCCAGGCCGCCGAGGCCGCGCCGAGCGGACCGTCACCCCCAGCCAAACCGCCGTCGCCTTGGGCAGCGGCAGCCTGCCGGTCCTGGGCACGCCCGCGCTGTTGGCGTTGATGGAAGCTGCGGCGGTGGATGCGCTCGCGGCGCTGCTGCCCCCAGAGACCACCAGCGTGGGCATCTACGTCGAACTGCGCCACCTGGCGGCGACGCCGGTAGGCGGGCGAGTGCGCGCCGAAGCCACCCTCACCGCGGTCGAGGGGCGCACGCTCACCTTTGAGATCAGCGCCTATGACGCGCAGGAACAGATCGGCCAAGCCCTCCACCGCCGCGTTCTGGTCGAAAACGAGCGTTTTATGCGGCGTGTGGAGGGCAAAGGGGCGTAGATAGGTGACTGGCACTTCCTAGGAATTGCACAAACTATACAACATCGGCTAGCCCCTGCGTACGGACACGATATATCGTGTCCATACGGGCCACCTACTGACATCATACCCGGCTGTAGACCGGAACCTCCTGGCTGCGCTCGTATAGGTCCGCGAACTCGGCGCTGCCGTCGTCGTCCAGCAGTTCCGTATGCACCCCGCGCTCATAGACCGGCTGGTTGCCCTGGGCAAAATAGCGCCACATGGGCGACAGGCTATGCGAGTTGTTGGCAAAATAGAGATTGACCCCACATGCGCGGCTGTATTTGACCAGCCGTTTGGGCAGCGACAGATCGGCCTTCTCGACGCGATAGTTCTCCAGCGCGTCCTCGTCCACCGTCACGCCCAACCCCGGCGTGTCCGGCGCTTGGGCATAGCCACCCACCACGTCGATGCGCTCGGTCAGCAGCGAATGCGAATAAAGCTCATGGCAGGTGATGGCGGGCCATTGGGCATGGCTCAACACCGCGCCCACATGCAGCGCCAGCGTCGTCGTCAGCCCTGTGCCCACCATCTGCAGGAAGAAGGGCATATTCGCCATCGCCGCCGCATGGCCGTCGGCCATCACCCGGCTCACGCCGCCGCCGATCACAAAGCCGTCGCAGTAACCTTCGCCGATCGCCGTGCGCCCCGGCACACTGCCATAGTGATGCGCCGTCGCCGTGCGGATCTGCGAGCGCAGCAGCTTGTTGCCGGGCACGTCGTCGGCTCGGATCGGCCCCTCAAAGATCTTGATCTTGGGGAAGGCGGTCTCCAACTCACGCAGCACCGGCACGGCGTTGGAGACGTTGATCAAAAAGTCGTTCCAGTCGGCGTCGATGTTGAAATAGTCGGGCGTGGCCGCGCTGATGCGCCGCACCGTCTCGTAGACGTCGAACCAGGGCCGGGCCTTGATCTTCAGGGAAGTGTATCCCAATTCAACCGCCTTTTTCGCCTCGACCTCGTACTTCTCCGGCGACATATCGTGATCCCAAAACGAGATCGGACACCACTGGCGCACCTGTTTGCCCAGCAGTTGGTGCACCGGCACGCCCGCCAGCTTGCCCGCGGCGTCAAAAAGCGCCATCTGCAAGCCCGCGCCCAGGCTGTCATCCCACATCGCGGCAAAGGGCGACTGGCCGATCACGCGCGCATCGGGCACGCGGCCCCAGGTATAGTTCTGGATCGTCTCGCCATAGCCCACGACCCCGGCGTCGGTCACCACGCGGATGACCTCCACCTCGGACCAGGCGTGGATCCAGGCGCGTTCCATCTCGCGGCGCACGCGCTCGACAAAGGGCACAAACAACAAAATGCGCTCGACATCCGTGACCTTGGCAGCATGTGCGGCGCGGATGGCAGAGGAGCGAACAGCCATGATGCTTTCCTTTCAGAGTGGGGAGGGCAAGCGTGATCGATCGAGTCTACTGCCCTTCTAGTCTACCGACAGAAGCGCAGAACAACCAAATGCGCGGGCAAAATCTTGCATTGTCGCCGCCTGGGTTACAATACAGGGCGAGCGCGCCG
>QEUY01000209.1 GCA_003577365.1 Chloroflexota bacterium
GACCTGCTGCAGAAGGTGAGCCACGGCGACCCGCGCTATTTGGGCGCAGACCAGGTGATCCGCATGGCGGTCTACAACAACCGGGCGCTGGCTGCACACTTTTTCGAGCGGCCCGTCGGCATTATCGCGCCCGGCGCGTATGCCGACCTGATCCTGCTGGACTACTTCCCGACCACGCCGCTGACTGCGGACAATCTGCCCTGGCATATTCTGTTTGGCGTCAGCGGCAGCCACGTCCACAGCACGATCGTGCAGGGACAGGTGTTGATGCGCGCCCGCGAGCTGGTGACGGTGGACGAAGCGGCCATCAGCGCGGCCAGCCGCGCCGCCGCCGCCCAGACGTGGGAACGCTATTGGGCGATGTTTTGACCAAGAGATTAACCGCAAAGGCCGCAAAGAACGCAAAGGCAGAGGGAGTAGGGAGTGGGGGCAGAGAAAAGAGCAGGAATTAGAGCAGAAAGGTGTAGGCAAGCGATTGATGAGTAAACCCACTTTGGCCGTGATCGGCGGCACGGGGGCGGAGGGGTCGGGGCTGGCGTTGCGCTGGGCCGCGGCCGGCTATCCCGTCGTGATCGGCAGCCGCAGCGCCGAAAAGGCCGCGGGCGCGGTCGAAACGCTGCGCCAAAGGCTGCCCGCCGGGGGCGGCGCGGTCTCCGGCGCGACCAACGCCGCGGCTGCGGCCGCGGGCGAGGTTGTCGTTTTGAGCGTGCCCTACAGCGCGCAGGCGGATACCATTGCCCAGATCAAAGAGGGATGCCAGGGCAAGGTGTTGATCACGGTGGTCGCACCGCTACAGCCGCCTAAGGTGAGCGTAGTCTGGCATCCACCCGGCGGGTCGGCGGCGCAGGAGGCCCAGGCGCAACTAGGGCCAGATGTGCGCGTGGCGGCGGCCTTCCAAAATATCTCGGCGGGCCATCTACAGGATTTGAGTTGGGAGGCCGATTGCGATGTGCTGGTGACCGGCGACGACAAAGCGGCCAAGCAGGTTGCAATGGAACTGGCGCGCACCGCCGGCCTCTATGCGGTAGATGCCGGGCCGCTCGCCAATGCCTCGGTGGTGGAAGGGCTGACCGCGGTGCTGATCGGCATCAACGCCCGCCACAAGGTCAAAGGCAGCGGCATCCGCATCACGGGCATCCCGCGCGAATAGGCAATAGAGGGGCTGCCATGCATACCGAGACATTGGCCGTACACGCGGGGCGTAAGGTGGACCCCGCCACCGGCGCGGTGATGACGCCGATTTATCTTTCGACCACCTTTGAGCGCAAGCCCGACGGCAGCTATACCGAGGGCTTTGTCTATACGCGCAGCGAGAACCCCAACCGCCGCGCCTTGGAAGAAGCCCTCGCCGCGCTGGAGGGCGGCGAAGTTGCGGCGGCATTTGCCTCCGGCCAGGCCGCAACCCTGGCGGTCTTACAGGCATTGGCTGCCGGCGACTCTGTGGGCAGTCCTCACGTGATCATCCCCGAAGATACCTATTTTGGCACGCGCAAGCTGGCGTTAGAGGTGTTGGCCCCTTGGGGCTTGCAGGCCAGCGCCGTGGACATGACCGATCTCGACCAGGTGCGTGCCGCCGTGCGCCCCACCACGCGCCTGATCTGGGTGGAGACGCCTTCCAACCCGCTGCTCAAGATCACCGATATCGCCGCCGTGGCCGAGATCGCTCACGCCGCGGGCGCGCGCTGCGTGGTGGACAACACCTGGCCGTCGCCCATCCTGCAGCAGCCTTTGGCGCTGGGCGCAGACCTGGTGATGCACGCCACGACCAAGTATCTGGGCGGGCACAGCGACCTGCTCGGCGGCGCGCTGATCGCCCGCGCGCCTGACGACTTCTTTGCGCGCATCCGCACCGTCCAGACCACCGGCGGCGCGGTGCCGTCGCCCTTCGACTGCTGGCTGCTGCTGCGCAGCCTGCGCACGCTGCCCTATCGCATGGCTGCCCACTGCGGCCATGCCCGCCGCGTGGCCGAGTTTTTGGCGGGGCATCCGCGCGTGGCCGTGGTCCACTACCCGGGGCTGCCGTCACATCCCGGCCATGCCGTGGCCGCGCGCCAGATGCAGGGCTTTGGCGGCATGCTCTCGATCCAGGTGGTGGGCGGCGCAGCCGAGGCGATGGCCGTGGCGGGCCGGGTTCAGCTCTTTACACGCGCCACCAGCTTGGGCGGGGTGGAAAGCCTGATCGAGCATCGCGCCTCGGCGGAAGGGCCGGACAGCCCCACACCGCCCAACCTGCTGCGCATTTCGGTGGGGCTGGAGCATCCCGACGACCTGATCGCCGATCTGGCTCAGGCGCTGGGCTAGGGCACGAACTGATGGACAAGATGCTGCCCGACCTGCCCGGCCGGATCGAGACGGCGCGGCCTATCACAACATACGCAGTTGGCGGCTGGCCGAACGCTGCGGCTTTGTGCGTGAAGGGCATATTCGCCGGGTCTATCCCCATATCCTGTGCGCCGGCGGCAGCTACAGCGGCGACTATCTCTATGGGCTGCTGCGCTCCGAGTGGAGCGGATGAATGGACCTGATTGAGGCGCTGCGTTTGACGCCTGCCCCCGGCGCGCCGGAGGTGGTGGCGCTGGTGGGCGGGGGCGGCAAGAGCAGCACGGCGTTCCGGCTGGCGGCGGAGGCCGCGGCCCGCGGCGTGCGCGCCGTCGCCACGACCACCACGCGCATCGCGGCAAGCGAGATCGACGCTGCGCCCGCTGTGGTCGAGTTGACCGGTGTCGCAGTGACCGGCGCGGCGCTGCCTTTGGCTCAACTGGATGCTGCGCTGGCGCGATCCGGCTGGTGTCTGCTGGTGGATGCGGCGCGCGGCGAGAAGCGCAGCGGCATTACTCCGGCGCAGGTCGACGGGCTGCTGGCGATGGCCCCGCAGCTCGGCCTGGGGCTGATTGCAGTGGAGGCCGACGGCAGCCGCCAGTTGCCGATCAAGGCCCCGGCGGCGCATGAGCCGGCGCTCCCTAGCTGTGCCACGCTGGTGGTGGCGGTGGCTGGGGTCGACGCGCTGGGCCGTGACCTGACGCCTGACCAAGTCCACCGGCCTGAACGCATCCGCGCCTTGCTGGGGCTGCCCCCCGCTGCGCCGGTGCGGCTGACACCCGCGCAGATGGCGCGGCTGCTGCTCGATACACAGGGCGGCGACCGGGGGCGTCCGCCAGGCGCGCGGCGGATGGTGCTGATCAACAAGGTGGAGGATGCCGCGCAGTTGGCGCTGGCGCGGCTGGTGGCGGCGCGCGCCGTGAGCGCAGGGGTGACGGCGCTGATCGCCGCCGTGGGCCGGGCCGATACTGCGCCGGTGCGTGAGCGCTGGGGGCCGCTGGGCGTGGTGGTCTTGGCCGCGGGCCAAGCGCGGCGCATGGGCAAGCCCAAGCAGTTGATCGCGGTGGATGGGATGACGATGGTGCGCCGCGGCGTGACGACGGCGCTCGCTGCGGGCGCGCAACAGGTGATACTGGTGAGCGGCGCGCACGCCGCGGCGGTGGAAGCCGAGGTCGCACCGCTGGCCGCGGGCCGGGCTGAACTGGAGATCGCCCACAACCCGGCCTGGGCGAGCGGCCAGGCCAGCAGTCTGCAGGCCGGGCTGGCGGCGCTGCGCCCTGAGATGGAAGCGGCGATCTTCCTGCCGGTGGATCAGCCTTTTGTGCCGCCCGCGCTGCTGCGGCGGCTGGCACAGGGTTGGCGCAGCGGTGCGCCGTTGGCCGCGCCGGTGGTTGAGGGCGCGCTGCATGGCGCGCCGGTGGTTGAGGGCGCGCTGCATGGCGCGCCGGGGGCGAACGGCACATTGCGCGGCGCGCCGGCGATCTTTGACCGCAGCCTCTGGCCCGAACTGATGGCGGTACGCGGTGATGTGGGCGGGCGCGAGGTGCTGCGTCGCCACGCCGCCACAGCGCACGCCGTCCCCGCCCAGGCCGCCTGGCTGCGCGACCTCGATACGCCGGACGACCTGGCGGGGTAGGAGCAGACGATTTCACCGCAGAGTCGCAGAGGGCGCAGAGAAGAGAAAGAGAAGAAAGCAAAGGGGCAGCTACGCTTTCTTACTTCGTTCTCTTCTTCTCTGATCCTCTCTTCTCTGGCCTTGGCGCTCCTTGCGACTTTGCGGTTAATCTCTCTGAATTGCCGCCAAGAGATGCGCGCTTTGGGGGCCGTGGGCGGTCAGTTCGGCGCGGCGTGCGTCGGGGGAGCCATCGGGCGTGAGGACAATCGTCAGCCGGTCGGCGGGCAGCAGCGCGGCCACGCGCTCGGCCCATTCGATCACCACCACCGCGCCGCGGCTGTCTGCATCGGGGTGCGCGGCGCTTTCGACGATCTCCTCCAGCCCGAAGGTGGCCGCTTCGCGCGCCGCGTCGGCAGGCGAGTCGCCCAGGCGGTAGCTGTCGACGTGGACCAAGCGCAGCCCGCGGCTGCCCAGATATTCCGCCACCAGGGTGAAGGTCGGGCTGGTGACTTGGGCGGCGACGCCCAACCCGGCGGCGATGCCTTGGCTCAACGTGGTCTTGCCCGCGCCCAGATCGCCGCACAGCGCGATGACTTGCCCGGCGGCAGCGTGTTCGCCCAGGCAGCGGCCCAGGCCGAAGGTCTTGGTCGGACTATCCAGATACAAGATGTGTTGCGGCGCGGCGCTCATGGCAGCCCCTAGGCCGAGGTCGCCGTCTGCGAATCGACGATCAGGGCGCGGTATTCCTCGGCCAGGGCCGCGGCGCGCTCAGGGTCGCAGCCCTCGACCGTCACGGTGAAATGGGGAAGCTCGGGGTCGGGCGCGATGTGCACCCATTCATTGTTGTCGAGCACAATCTTGATGCCTTCGACGTTCTTCATCATCTCGCCGGTTTCGCCGCCGCGCCCCCCATATTGTTCGTTGAGCCGGCGCATGACCCGGCCCTTGGCCTCGGTGGGGCATTCGGCGTGCTGTTTGACCATGTGGAAGCGGGGCAGATAGGCGATCACATCGCTGATGCGCATCTTGTATTTGGCGAGATATTCCAATAGCTTGGCCGCCGCCATCATCCCATCGACCACGGGCTGGAATGCGGGCCAGATAAAATTGCCGCTGCCGTCGGTGGCGAAGAGAATGCCCGGCGCGGTCGAGGCTTGCATCAAGCTTTGCAGGTTGTCGCTGATGCGCAAGATCTTGCTCTTGCGCCACCCGGCGATGGTGTCGAAGGCAGTGGGCATGGTGATCGGAACGATCACGGTCGATTCAGGCTGCACTTGCAGCGCCAGCTCCAACATGAGCGCCGCCGCCGTAACGTCGTCGAGGACGCGGCCCGTTTCGTCCACCAGGAAGATCTTTTCGCCGCCCACATCCAATTGGATGCCGAGGTCGGCTTCGAGCGCGGCGACGATCTTGGCCATGCGCGCCAGGTTGTTTTCAAACTCATAGTGAAGCATGGCGAGCTTGCTCTCTTCCATGCGGGCGTTGAGCTGCACCACCTCCACGCCGAGCTTGCCCAAGATTTGGGCAAAGGTGTCGGCGGCTAGCCCGTGCGAATAGTCGATGACGATGCGCAGCCGCGCCTCGCGCACCGCGTTGACGTCGATCTGTGCCAGAAAATCGTCGATATACATCTCCACCGTGCGCACGGCGTATTCGATCAGCCCGATCTCGTCCAGATAGGCGCGGCGGAAATCCTCGCGGAAAAAGACGCGCTCGATGGCGCGTTCGGCGCTCTTGCTCTGGTTCATGCCCTGGGCATCGATAAAGCGAATATCCACGACCCGTTGGTCGAAGGGGCTGATGCGCACATGAATGCCCGCCGAGGTCTCCGGCTGTTTGCGGACAAAATGGCGCATGACCGGGATGGCGACGTTCTCGGTGTCCCAGACGTTGATCCCCGTGCCGGGGATACCGCTGATCAAGGCGCGCTTGAGCATGCGCGAGGAGCGGTGAATATCGCGGTTGACGGCGACATAGCTGCCTTTGGGCAGGGTTGCGCCCAAGGCCGCGCCGAGCTTGGCGGCAAATTCGGGGGTGAGGTCGACGTTGACCACGCCGGTGACGCCAAAGCGGCTGAACAGGATGCGGCGGCCTTGGTTGCCCCAGATGATGCTGTCCTTGACGATCGCGCCCGGCTCGATCTCTTTGCGCGGCCAGAGCTTGACATCGGCGTGGATGATGCAGCCTTCGCCCAACACGCAGTTATCGCTGATCACCGCGCCCTCGAAGACCACCGCCTTGGATTTGATGCTGCACTGGCGTGTGATGAGCGCGCCGCGCAGTTCGCAGTTTTCGCCTACATAGTTGTTGCGCCAGAGGATGCTGCGCTCGATGCGCGTGTAGTTGTCGACGATGGTGTAATCGCGGATCACGCACGGGCCGTAGATCGTGACGTCGCCTTTGATCTTGACGCCGTTGCCCAAATAGATCGGGCCAAAGAGCTGGGCGCTGGGCGCGATCTCCACATCCTCGCCGACCCAGATGCCGCCGCCGATATGACGGCCAAACGGCTCGGCGACCTTGACGCGGCCATAGAGCATGTCGCTGTTGGCGCGGCGATATTCCTCGATGTTGCCCACGTCGCACCAATAGCCATCGGCGACATAGCCAAAAATGGGCAGCCCATCGGCCAACATGCGAGGGAACAGCTCGGTGGAGAAGTCATAGGCGACATCAGGCGGGATCAGATCGAGCACTTCCGGCTCCAGCACATAGATGCCGGTGTTGACCGTGTCGGAGATGACCTCGCTCCAACTGGGCTTTTCCAGAAACTGGACGATATGCCCGGCTTCGTCGATATTG
>QEUY01000210.1 GCA_003577365.1 Chloroflexota bacterium
CGGCAGGCATAGGCCGGTGAGACCATTGGGGATAGAATTGAGGAGCAAAAAATGGGTCCATTACCGAAACGAAAGCTGAGCAAGGGCCGCCGCGACCGTCGCCGCGCCCACGACGCCATCGGCGTGCCGCACCTGGTGCAGTGCTCGCACTGTAAGGCCATGATGCTGCCCCACCGCGTTTGCCCGCAGTGTGGCTACTACAAGGGCCGGCAAGTGTTGGATTTGGAAGCCAAGGCCTAACCCGCCGATCCGGTTGGGCCGTCGGCGACGGGGCGGCGCGTCTTTATTGCGGCAACCATCAAGCCGAGCCAGGGGATTTGGCGCAACCACGCCGAATCCCCTTTTTCTTTGCCGCCTTATTTCTTAATGTTCATGCTAACCGCCGATCTGCTCACCGCAGGATAGAAAACTCTCTATGGCTGAATTCGACTTTATCCAGGCTGCCCGCGGCATGGCCTTTCTCTTTCCGGGTCAGGGCAGCCAGAGCGTGGGGATGGGCCGCGCCGTGGCCGAAGCCTACCCCGTGGCGCGCGCCACCTTTGCCGAGGCCGACGAGGCCTTGGGCTTTTCCCTCAGTCACCTCTGTTTCGAGGGGCCAGAGGCCGACCTGACCGACACGATCAACGCCCAGCCGGCGCTGCTGGTGACCTCGGTGGCGCTGCTGCGCGGGCTGGCCGCCGAACTGGGCAGCGACGGCGTCGCGACGGATGCGACAGCCGGGTATGCGCCGGTCTATGTCGCAGGCCACAGCATGGGCGAATATTCGGCGTTGGTGGCTGCCGGCGCGGTGCGTTTTGCCGATGCGCTGCGGCTGGTGCGCGAGCGCGGGCGGCTGATGAAGCAGGCGGGCGAGCAGACCCCAGGCCGCATGGCCGCCATTCTGGGACTGGACGAAGCCCAGGTCGCCGCCATCTGCGCCGAGGCGACGGCGCGGGGCGGCATCGCCCAAGTCGCCAACGACAACTGCCCCGGCCAGGTGGTCATCTCCGGCGACGTGCCGGGCATGGCGGCCGCCATGCCCGCGCTGGAGGCCGCCGGCGCGCGCAAGGTGGTGCCGCTGGCCGTCAGCATTGCCGCGCACAGCCCGCTGATGCAGCCTGCCGCCGCCGAACTGCGCCGGGCAATTGAGGCGACCCTCATCCAAGATGCATCCGTGCCGCTAATCGCCAACACCAGCGCCGCGCCGATCCGCGCCGCGGCCGACATCCGCGCCGAGCTGTTGGCGCAACTGACCGGCAGCGTGCGCTGGAGCGAGTCGATGCAGCGCGCCGTGCAAGACGGCGTGACCCACTTTGTCGAGGTGGGGCCGGGCGAGGTCTTGACCGGGTTGATGAAGCGCATCGAGCGCAGCGCCGCCCGCCAGAGCGTGGCCGGCCCGGAGGAGATCGCCGCCTTTGCCGCCGCGTGGCGTTCCGCTGTCTAGCGCCGCGTCTGGTTGAGTAGGGGCTGGGCAGGCGGGCAGGCTTCAGCGGTCGCAGCCACCATGTCCGCAGCCACCGGCCGGACTTCGTGGGCGAAGTAGCGGCGTTGAAAGGCGAGGGCCACATTGACCAGCCCGATCATCACCGGCACCTCGATCAGCGGGCCGATCACGGCGGCGAAGGCTGCACCCGAACCCAGACCAAAGACCGCCACAGCCACGGCGATCGCCAACTCAAAGTTGTTGGAGGCGGCGGTGAAGGCCAGCGTCGTGGTCCTGGCGTAGTCGGCGTGCAGCCGATGCCCCATCCAGAAGCTGACCAGGAACATGACGACGAAGTAGATCGTGAGCGGCAGGGCGATGCGCACCACGTCGAGGGGGATCTGCACGATCAAGTTGCCCTTGAGGCTGAACATGACCACGATCGTGAAGAGCAGGGCGATGAGCGTCAACGGGCCGATCTTGGGCAAGAACTCGGACTCATACCACGCCCAGCCCTTGGCGCGCAGCAGCACAAAGCGGGTGGCGAAGCCTGCCAGCATGGGAATGCCCAGGTAGATCGCCACGCTGCGTGCGATCTCGCCGATGGTGATGTGCACCTCGGCCCCCTGCAACCCCAATGCCTGGGGCAGCACGGTGATGAAGACCCAGGCATAGATGCTGTAAAACAACACCTGAAAGACGCTGTTGAAGGCCACCAGCCCGGCGGCGTATTCGGTGTCGCCCTTGGCGAGCTCGTTCCAGACAATCACCATGGCGATGCAGCGCGCCAGCCCGATCAGGATCAGCCCCACCATGTATTCAGGGTAGCCGCGCAGAAACAGCACCGCCAGCACGAACATGAGGATCGGGCCGACCAGCCAGTTTTGGACGAGCGAAAGCCCCAATACCTTGCGGTTGCGGAAGACCTCGCCCAGTTCTTCATACTTCACTTTGGCGAAGGGCGGATACATCATCAAAATCAACCCGATGGCGATAGGGATATTGGTCGTGCCCACCGCAAAGCGGTTGGTAAAGCCCTCGACACCGGGAACCAAATAGCCCAGCGCCACGCCAACCGCCATCGCCAGAAAGATCCAGAGCGTGAGATAGCGGTCGAGGGTGGACAAGCGTTTGGGATTAGGTTGCGGCTGGGGCAGTGCCGCTATGAGTTGAGACATTGCGTTTTTCTCCTACCCATCAATCGGTGATTTCAGTTTGCTCAGAACTGGCTGCTTGCCGGCGCAGCAGGGCAGGCACCTGTTCGGCGATGGCATCGCGCACGGCGCGGAAACGAGCCAGCACCTCTTCCTCGCTGCCGGTCGCTCTGGCCGGGTCAGGGAAACCGAGATGGACGCGCCGGCCCTGGCCCAACCAGACCGGGCACTCCTCGGCGGCGGCGTCGCAGACGGTCACCACCAGGTCAAAGGCGACTGCGCGAAACTCGTCCGGCGTCTTGCTGCGCCCTTCATGCTCGATGCCCAACTCTGCCAGCGCAGCGACCGCCTGCGGGTGGACGTAGCCGCTGGGACGGGTGCCCGCGCTGACGGCCTCCCAGTCGTCCCCTAAGCGGGCGTTGACCAAGGCTTCGGCCATCTGGCTGCGCGCCGAGTTGCCTGTACACAAGAACAGAACCTTCTTTTTCATCCGGCGGTTTTCCTCTCAGTGCAATACAATATAGGTTAGGCTACATGCGATAAACTGCATGTGGCTGACGACAAAAATGCCGCCTGGCTCTCCCCGGCGCGCCAGACGGCTTAGGTCAGTTCGACGGTAATGCGCCCGGCCTCCGGCTCGCACTTGGGGCAGGCGCAGTGGATGACCCGCTTGTGCCGCGCCAGTTCGGGGTCTTCACCGCGCACCGGCCCCAGCACCACGTCCAGCCACGCTGCCACCTCGCGGTCTACCAGCCGGTAGAAGACGTTGAGGCCGTCCTTCTCGTCGGCGATCAGACCGGCCTCACGCAGCAGACGAAGCTGCTGTGAGACGTAGGGCTGCGGTTTGCCCAAGAGCGCCTCCAGATGGCAGACACACTCGGCGTCGCGGCGCAGCACGTCCAAAATGCGCAGCCGCTCGGGATGCGCCAAGAGCTTGATGCGCTGGCTCAGGCTTGTATAATCGGGTATCCGCTCGTCTACATGCGATTTCATGCATGTAGTGTAGCACAGGCAGATCAAAAGAACAAGGGGCGAATTCCCGATAGAGTAAGTTGCTCACCATCGGCAGAGTCCTTCACAAAATCAGACTTCCACTCAAACCCCTCAATACAGCCAAGGCGGAATCCTGGCGCAATTCCCGGACGATTCGCACATTCCGTGGTTCGGCGGTATAATGGCCCGCGCAGAGCCGCATACTGACAGATGGTAGAGGATTCATGGACTTCACAGGCAAAGTAGCTCTTGTCACCGGCAGCAGCAGCGGCATTGGCGCGGCGATTGTCCAGGAACTGGCCGCGCACGGCGCTAAGGTCGCCATCCACTATCGCGGCAACAGCGCCGGCGCAGCCGCCGTGGCCGACGCCGTGCGCCAGGCAGGCGGCGAGTGCGCGCTCTTCCAGGCCGACGTGACCGACGCCGCCCAGGCCGCCGAACTGGTCAAACAGGTCCAGAGTGAATTGGGCGGGCTGGATATCCTGGTCAACAACGCCGGCACCACGCGCGACACGCTGCTCATGACCATGTCGGAAGAAGACTGGGACACCGTGATCGCCACCAACCTGCGCAGCGTCTATGCCGTCACCCGCGCCGCCGTGCGCGGCATGATCCGTAAACGCTGGGGCCGTATCATCAACATCACCAGCGTCGTGGGGCTGACCGGCCAGGCCGGACAGGCCAATTACGCCGCCAGCAAGGCGGGCATCATCGGCTTTACCAAGAGCCTGGCGCGCGAGGTCGCCAGCCGCAACATCACGGTCAACGCCGTCGCCCCCGGCTTCATCCCCACTGCCCTCACCGGCGTGCTCAGCGAAGAGCAGCGCGCCGAGATCATCCGTAACACGCCGCTGGGCCGCATGGGGACGCCCGAAGAGGTCGCCTGGGCCGTCGCCTTTCTCGCCGCCGAGCGGTCGGGCTTCATCACGGGCCAGGTGCTGACGGTTGACGGTGGTCTTGTAATGATGTAGGATGCACCCACTGTGTTGCTTGAGTTTGCGCTCAGATTGCGCCGAGATCGTGCTGCCGGTTTTTGACCTGACCCAGAGTGCCTCTATGCCGCCATCCTCGTCCGGTTCGTCGCCGAATGGCAATTTGCCCGAGCATGTGGACGCGCCGCATCATGCCGAGCACCATCGGATCATCCAGCAGCGCCGCCAGGCGCGGCGGTTGGCGATTCAGGCGCTTTTTGAAATTGACAGTGTCGGCCATCTGCCCGGCACGGTGGTGGAGGAGCGCCTCGCCTTCAGCTATCCCGGTGAGTTTGGCGCAGAGTATCTGCGCCGCCTGGTGAGCGGCGTCGTCCGCAACCTGGAGGCGCTCAATGCGCTGATTGCCAAGTATGCTCCTGAATGGCCTGTCGAGCAGTTGGCGATCGTCGACCGCAACATCTTGCGTATGGCGCTCTATGAGATCGGCGCACACGACACCGATACACCGCCCAAGGTGGTGATCAACGAGGCTGTGGAACTGGCCAAGATCTTCGGCAGCGACAGCAGCCCGCGCTTTATCAACGGCGTGCTTGGCTCTGCGCTGGACGAAGCCCGCGCCAAGGCGTTCTAGCGCCCGCCAAGTCTGGGGCATCCAGCGTGTAGGCCCCAGGCGTGGCGGCGAGAGATAGGGTCGGCTATGGATAGCTTTTTTGGCATTGGCATCGGCGAGCTTTTCTTTATCGCCATCATCGCGTTGATCGTGCTGGGGCCGGAACGGCTGCCCGGCGCGATCCGCGAGGTATCCAAGTGGATGCGCACGATCCGCAATCTCTCCTCGGAGCTGACATCGCAGTTTAGCGAGGAGATGAAGGCGTTCGACGACATCAACCCCACCAAGATTCTGCGTGAGTTGACCGAAGAACCCACCGAGCAGATCAACAAGGCGACGGGCGCGGCCAAGCCCGCCACGAAACCGCCCGCCAAACCGGCGACCACACCTGCCAAGCCTGCAACGCCCAAACCCGAGACCGGTGCAAAGCCCGCCGCGACAACCACACCGGCTGCCAAGACCGGCTCCGGCCTCACGGTTTCCACGAACATCACCCCGCCCGCGCCCAAAAAGCCGGCGCAGCCGAGCGGGGCGGCCCAGCCGGAGACAGACGCGGCCAAAACGGGCGCAGCCAAAACAGAGACGGATGCCGCCGCGCCGGGCGAGCCGGAGAACCGCATCCTGCCCTCCGTCGATGGAGCCGCAGAGCGCGCCACAGACAGCCCCGCTGCCCCCCAGTCCGGCGCTGACCTGGGGCCGGGTGAGCCGCCGGGCGCGGTTCAGGATGAGAAGCCGCAAGATGAGAAGCCACAGCAAGAGAAGATCGTCGTGGATGCCGCGCCCCGCCCCGCCGTGACGGTCAACGGGACATCGGCAGCCGAAGGGGACGCATGAGCCAACAAGCAGGGACCTATCCGCCCGTGAACGACGGCAGCATGAGTTTGATGGAGCACCTGCAGGAGTTGCGGGTGCGGCTGATGTGGATGGCGGGCGCGATGATCATCGGCACGTTGATCGCCATGGCGTTTGTCTCGCCTGTCATCGCCTTTATCACCCGACCGCTCAGTGAGCTGGGCGTCACCCCGCAGGCGCTCGGCCCCACCGACACGGTTGGCATCTTCTTTAAGGTGAGCCTGACCGCGGGCGCGGTGATCGCCATGCCGGTGATCGTCTATCAGATCATCGCCTTTGCCTCGCCGGGTCTCTACCCGCATGAACGCCGCGCGCTGCTCTTGATCCTGCCGGGGGTGATGGTGCTCTTTGGCATCGGCGCCGCCTTCGCCTATTTCGTGTTGATGCCCGCGGCCATCGGCTTCCTCCAGAACTTCTTGGGCGATGTGATCCGCCAAGACTGGAGTATTGATCGCTATGTGGGTTTCATCACGCGCGTGGTCTTCTGGATCGGCGTCGCCTTTGAAACGCCGCTGGTCGTCTCCTTTATGGCGCGCATCGGCCTGGTGAGCGGGCCTGCGCTGCTCAAGATCTGGCGGCAGGCGATTGTGATCGTGGCGGTGGTGGCGGCGGCGATCACGCCGACCATCGACCCGGTCAACATGACCATTGTCATGGGGCCGCTGATCGTGCTCTATTTTTTCAGCGTGGGGCTGGCCTATCTGCTCTACCGCCCGCGTGAACCGCGCGACTTCTCCAAGGAGCCGTTCATCCAAGACGAATAGGCAAGATGAACCGGC
>QEUY01000211.1 GCA_003577365.1 Chloroflexota bacterium
GTTGGGATTTCTAGCGTGTCATTCATAGAGAACACATCGCACCTTGCGTCCAGGCTCCAGTTCCAAAAAAGGCGGGTCCTTTTGGTCGCACACGCCGCGAATCGCCAGGCGACAGCGCGGGTGGAACGGGCAGCCCTGGGGGATCGAATAGGGGTCCGGCACAGTCCCCCGGATCGCCGCCAGCCGCCCGCTGACCCCCTCCGCCGACTTGCGCCCCAAGCGCGGGATCGAACGCAGCAGCGCCTGGGTATAGGGATGCTTGGGGTCATAGAAGATGGTGTCGACATCTGCCATCTCCACGACGCGGCCCAAATACATCACCACCACATAGTCTACCATCTGCGCGATCACCCCCAAATCGTGAGTGATGAAGATGATCGCCATGCCAAACTCTTCCTGCAGATCGCGCATCAGCGTCAAAATCTGCGCCTGCGTCGTCACATCCAGCGCCGTGGTCGGCTCGTCGGCAATGAGCAAACTGGGCCGGCAGGCCAGCGCCATGGCAATCATGGCGCGCTGGCGCATGCCGCCGCTCAGTTGGTGTGGGTAGCGGTCAATCGTGCGCGAGGGCTGCGGCATATTGACGCGCGCCAGCATGTCGATGGCCTGCCGCCGCGCCTCCTCTTTGCTCACCTCCTGATGCAGCAAGATCGCCTCGGTGATCTGGTTGCCGATCGTATGCACCGGGCTGAGCGAGGTCATCGGCTCCTGAAAGATCATCGAGATCTCGGCCCCGCGGATGCTGCGGATGCGGTCGCCGTTGGCATCTAGCTTCGCCAGGTCAATCACCTCGCCCGCTGGGGCGGGCGCGCCAAAGGAGGCCGTCTCCCCCTCCATCCCCTGATGAAACAGGATCTGCCCCCCCACCACACGGCCCGGCGGCGGCACAATGCGCAGGAGCGACCGCGCCATAACCGATTTGCCGCAGCCGCTCTCGCCCACCAGCCCCACCGTCTGGCCGCGCTGCACCGTCAGATCGACCCCGTCGACGGCGCGCACAATCCCTTGCGCCAGAAAGAAATGGGTCTTGAGGTCGTTTACCTCCAACAGCAGGGGCCGGTTGTCCGTCTGCGCCGCCGGCGCAGCCTTCGCTCCGGCCAGAACCGTATCGGCCATGCGCACCCCCTATTTGGCATACGGGTCGGCGGCATCGCGAATGCCGTCACCCAGGAAATTGAACGCCAACACCGTCAGCACCACCGCCAACCCCGGCGACAACCCCCAGGGGGCCAGCGCCACCGAGCGCACATTTTGCGCCTCCTGCAACAATACCCCCCAACTGATCGCGGGGGCGCGCAGCCCCAGCCCGATAAAACTCAACCCGGTCTCGGCCAGGATGATCGCCGGGATCGAGAGCGTCAGCGAGGCGATGATGTGGCTCATAAACGACGGGACCATATGGCGGAAGATGACACGCGCTTGGCTCGAGAAAACGCCCGCGCACCACGCGCGCCAGCCCCGTCCAGCCGATCAACGACAGCACGATCGTCACGCCAAAATAGAGCCGGATCACCGGCCAGTTGGCCGGTAGCGCCGCCGCCAACCCCATGATCAGCGGGATCTCCGGGATCGACCGCACCAGTTCAATCGTGCGCTGGATCAGGTTGTCGACGATGCCGCCATAGTAGCCCGATATCCCCCCCAAAACGATGCCCAGTACCAGGCTGATCGCAATGCTGACCAGGCCGATCGTCAGCGAGATGCGCGCGCCGTAGGCCATGCGCGAGAAGAGGTCGCGGCCCAGCCGGTCCGCGCCCAGCAAAAAGACGCCCTGCTCCTCGCGGTCGGCGTCGATGCCGAACAGATGGCGATCCATCGTCCACCGGCCCCACATCTGATATTCCGGCCCTTTTACAAAAAAGCGGATCGGATACATGGTGGTGCGGTCTTCGACATAGGTCGTGCGCAGTGTTTTCGGGTCACGCTCGCGCTCGGTCAGATAGACAAAGGGCCGCCGCAAACGGCCTTCGTTGTCGATAAAATGAATGCGCGTCGGCGGGGCCAGCTTATAGCGCGCAAACGTCTCTTCGGGTAAATAGGGCGCGACAAACTCCGCAAAGGCCGCCACCCCATAGAGCAGCACGACGACCACCGCGCTGACCACCGCCAAGCGATGGCGCAGAAAGCGCCACCACATCAACTTGGCATAGGAAGCAACATAAATCTTTTCTTCTTTGACGCTCTCGACCTCGGCGATCTCCTCTTCCGCAACGGCGTCGCGTTGGGGGTCGTCATACCACCGTCGTTCGACAGATTCCATACTCACTCTCCCTACTGCTGCTTCAGTGCAGCCTAGCTCAGCCGGATGCGTGGGTCGACAATCGCCAATAGGATATCCGAGATCAGCGTGCCCACGACGGTCAGCGTGCTCAGCAGCAGGATGAAGCTCCCGGCCAGATACATATCCTGTGACGTGAGCGCACGCAGCAGCATGGGGCCTTCGGTCTGCAACCCCAACACCACCGCTACCAGCGTCGCCCCCGAAATCAGACTCGCCAGCGACCAGCCCACCGTGCTGAAGAAGGGGTTCAGCGCCACCCGCACCGGATATTTCCAGATCAGGTTGCGCTCTTTCAGCCCCTTGGCGCGCGCCGTCTCTACATAGGGTTTGTTTAGCTCGTCCAGCAGATTGGCGCGCGTGATGCGGATATTGCCCGCCGTGCTGCCCACGGCCACAATGATCAGCGGGATCCAGATATGCTTGAGCATATCCACAAACTTGGCCCAACTCCAGGGCGCAAGGATATACTCCTCCGAGAAGAGGCCCCCGACATTGATGCCCAACTGTGACTGTGCCCAAAACATCACGATCAACGCCAGCAAAAACCCCGGCGTGCCCAACCCTACAAAGCTGAAAAAGGTCAACAGATAGTCCAACCAGGAATATTGATGGGTGGCGGAATAGACGCCGATCGGGATGGCGATAAACCAACTGACCAGCAGCGCCGTGCCAGATATCGCCATGGTCAGCCCGATCCGCTCCCAGATCAGCTCGCTCACCGGTTTGCGCCACTCAAACGACTGCCCCCAGTCGCCGCGCAAGAGAATCCCAGAGATCCATTTGAAGTACTGCACATAGACCGGCTGGTTCAACCCATAGCGTTCGCGCAGTGCCTCCATTTCGGCGGCATCGACCTGGTCGCCTTGGGCGCGCAGCTGCGCCACATAGGAGGTCAAATAATCTCCCGGCGGCAGTTGGATGATCGTGAACGAGATCAGCGAGATGATAAAGAGCGTGGGGATCATATAGAGCACCCGCCGCACAAGGTAGGCAAACATAAGGGGTCACCTCCCACAGGGGAGGTACGGCAGATGGGGCGATCCATCCACCGCACCTCCTCCATCAACTAGGCCGTCAAACGACCGCTACGCGTGGGCCTCCGGGTCATCCCAGAAGTAAGTTTCGGTCTGGAGCAGATGCTCGTCGCCGGTCGGGTCGTCGATCGGCATGCCCTCAATATAGTTGCGGAACCCGTTCTTGACGATGATCAACGCGGGAGATTCACCCAAGTAGCCGATCATGGGCAGTTCTTCCGCCCAGATGTCCAGGATGCCGCGGAACAACTCGTTCTGCTTCTCCGGGTCCGGCTCCACCGACACCTGATCCCACAGATCCCAAATCTTCCAGATCCAATGATCGGCCGGCGGCTCCTCGGCCACGGGGTGTTCGGGGTCTTCGCGATAGTAGCCCCAGGCCACCGCCCACGGGCGATCGGGCTGCGTGCCGATAAAGATGATCGGCGCGGCCAGCGGCACGACGGTACGGTCGCCGCCCCAGAACGCCGCCTGGATCTCGTTGGACTGGTAGTGCTCGGTGTAGAGTGTGCGCTCGAAATACTTATACTCCGCCTTGACGCCCACGTCGGCATAGTAGCGGACAATCTGCTGCACCGCGTCCTCGTCGGGCGTGCCGGCCTCTGCCGTGCCCTCGATGATAAAGCTGATCGTCTCGCCGCTGCCATCCTTCCACAGCCGGAAGCCGTCGGCGCCGCGCTCGCTGTAGCCCGCCCCGTCGAGCAGCTCATTGGCGCGGTCCGGGTCATACTCGATATAAGCGTTGCTGAGCTTCTCATAATAGAGCGGCGACGCGCTGATCGGGCTGTACTGGCGCGGCGTCTGCATCCCGTCGTAGACCAGCTCGTTCAGGTCCTCGCGGTTGACGGCCAGCGACAGCGCGATACGTACATCGCGGTTCTGGAAAAACTCACGCAGCCGCGGCTCCTTGGTCGTCTGGTTCAACTGCACGGCGACATGGCCCGCCGAGACGCCGACCAGCACCGTATAATCGCCGCTCTCCTCGCTCTCCTTATACAGCGTGAAGTTGGCCGTCGCCACATGCCGGTTCTGGAAGTCGATCTCGCCGTTGATGATCCACAGGTCAAAGACGTCGTTCTTCTCGAAGAAGCGGTGGTTCACCGTATCAATGTAGGGCAACTGCTTGCCGTCGGCATCCACGGCAAAGAAATAGGGGTTGCGCTCCATGATGAACAACTCTTCGGAGAGTTGGTTCTTGGCAATCCATGGCCCAATGCTCGGCTTCTCCGGGTTCAGATACCAGACATTGCGTGTGGCATAGAACTGGTCCCAACTGTTCTGGCCCGATTCCGCCACCAGCTTCTCCAGCCCGGCGGCGTCGTCGGTCAAGTCCTTGTGGAACTGCGCCATATAGTGGCCGGGCGAATAGAGCGCGCCAAACTCGCCGTTCGGGCCGCTCTGGCTCAACCGCGCCAGGCCATAGAGCAGCAGCGGCTTGGGGTTCGCATATTTGAGCTTGAAGGTCACATCGTCCACGACCTCCAGCTCCATCATCGTGTTGTCGGGGCCGCTGGCCCAGACTGCGTTGCTCACGCCGCCGCCGGAAGGGTTCAACTCTGCGTTGTTCAACTCATGGTCATACCACCACTGCACATTGGCCGTGGTGAACGGCTCGCCGTCCGACCACTTCATTCCCTCGCGCAGATGGAAGGTCCACTCCTTCGCATCGTCGCTCAGTTCCCATGACTCGACCAGGCGCGGCTTGAGGTTCAGATCGCGGTCATACCAAGCCACCGCACGGTCCTGCAATTTGGTCGGCCCCCAGCGGTCGGAGACGCCCTTGAAGCCGCGGCGCATCGTCCCGCCATAGTTGCCGGTGGACTCCACCACCTCCATCACCAAGGGGTTGCTCGGCAGCCGCTCGTCGACCGGCGGCAATTGGCCTTGGGCCACCAAGTCCGAGCCGCCGGCGCTTCGGCTACGGGCGCGGGCGGCTGACCGGCAGGCGCGCCACAGGCCGCCAGCGCCGCCCCAGCCCCGGCAAATGCCGTCAGTTGCATGAACTTGCGGCGGGAAATCTCCCTTTTCTGCATTCTTCAGCCTCCTGTTCAGATCTCAAGGGGATCCAACGGGATCCAATTGCATCAATACGGAGTGGCAGTGTCGTGTTCGAAGTGCAGAAACCTCCTCTCGTGACAGGATCAACCGGCTAGGCCGCCGCCGTCTCCACAGCCAGCCAGGGCGGGCGCGGCAGACGCTGCTCGCTCAAATGGCAGGCATAGAGAAAACGGAAGACATCACTCACATAATACTGTGGATAGGGTTTGTCCGGCAGCGTGTCGAGAAACCGGCTTTCCACCAGTTCCGCCATGCGCTCGTCCAGGCCCGTCTCTACCGCGTAATCGAAATAGATCGCCAGATCCTTGGCCGGGTCCTCGATCACCCGCACGCCGTATAGCTCTGGGAAGCGGTGCGCCGGCGAATAGCGCTCCATTAAAAACGTGCCAAAAGCCGCCGAATGAATATAGCCCTTGTGGGCATAGAGGAAATTTACCGTCTGCTGGGCGTCGGCCAATGTCTCGCCGGGAAAGCCAAAGAAGAAAAAGGTGTGGTTCCAAATGCCTGCCTCGGCGCTCTGGCGCAGAATCCGGCTCATATGCTCCAACTGCGTGCCCTTCGCCATGCGGTCAATAATGGGGGCCGACGCGCTCTCCAGACCAAACAGGATCATGCGGCAGCCGCCCGCCACCATGCCCTGCAGCAGTTCCTGGCTCACCACCTTCTCAAAGCGCGCGCAGCCGCCCCAGACGAATGGGCTGCCCAGTTCGGCCAGCCGCGCCGACAGGCTCTTCAGGTTGCGCGGCGCGATCGCCTCGTCCGAGAGGAAAATCTTCTTGACGCCATAGCGGGCGTGCAGCGCCTGCATCTGCTCTACCACCTGCTCGGCGCGCAGTTGGCTGAAGCCGTCGGCCTCGCCGTAGCCCGTGTTGCAAAAGGTGCATTTGCCAAAATAGCAGCCGCGCGCCGTCGTCAGCGGCAGCACCAACTCTGGGGCCAAATACTTGTCCAGCTTCAGCCCGTCGAAGTCGGGCAGCGGCAGGTTGGCGATCTTCTCACGCTCGTGCCGCGCGTTCATGCGCATCTGACCGCCGTCGCGCCAGATCAAGTTCGGCGCCTGCGCGATCTCCCCGCCGGTCGATACCGCCTTGACCAGCTCCAGCAGCGGCGTCTCGCCGTCGAAGGCCACGGCGCTGTCGATCAGGTCAAAGACCGCGGGCGTCGCCATCAACGCCTCGCGCAGCATCGAGATGTGCGGCCCGCCCACCGTCACATGACAGCGCAGCCCCGCCTCCTTCACCAAATAGGCCAGCGTCATCCCCGGCAGCATCTGCGGCATCGACGGGATCGAGATGCCCACCACGTCCGGCTGCTCTCGGCGGATCTCCTCCAGCGCCAGGTCGCGATAGATCTCCAAGAACATATTGGTGTGCGGGTCGCGCACGCCGCGCAGCAGCGCCCGGCTCTCGTCCACGGGCACAGCCGCCTGATAGCTTTGCAGGTGTAAGTCCGCCGGATAATAGGGCAGTGACGCCAGTTCCAGGCTCTCCGCCACCGTCTGGAAGGCGCGCCGCCCCTTGGGTCCGTCGAAGAACAGGGGGCCGCGCATCACCCGCACTGCGCCCTCCACCTCGGCGATCAAGCGCGGCCCCTCCTGCAGCGCCCACTGCACACGCTCCGCCGGCGCGGATGGGGTCTGCAAGGCGCGCGGAGCCGCTGCACGGCGGCGCAGCTTTTCCAGGCTGCCGCGCAAATAGGCGCGCGTCAGCACATGCGCAAAGACCTCCGCATTCAGATCGCGCTGGACGACCTCTACCCCCGCCTGGCGCAAAAACGCGGTCAGCGTCGGCAGCGCCAGATGCGGCATGGTCGGCGTCCAGTTGGGCGGGAAAAACAGCATCACCTTCAAACGAGCACCTCCCCATCAACCTACAACTTCCCCGCCTACAACTTCCCCGCCTACAGCTTGGTCACGCCTGCCAAGTCCAACTCCCCTGCATAGTGGCAGCGGGCAAAATGGCCGGGGCGGATCTCGCGCAGTTCGGGCGTCTCCTGGCGGCAGCGCGTGCCGTCTTCATAGCGACAGCGCGGGTGGAAATAGCAGCCGGAGGGCGGGTTGGCCGGGTCGGCCACATCGCCGGGCAGCACAATCGGCGCTTGGCGCTGGCGCGGGTCTGGTTTGGGCACGGCGGAGAGCAGCGCCTCGGTATAGGGGTGCAGCGGCTTGGTATACAGTTCACGCGTGCGCGCGCTTTCGACCAACTGCCCCACATACATCACGGCCACGCGGTCGCTGATATGCTCGACCACGCTCAGATCATGGGCGATGAACAGATAGGTCAGCCCGAATTTGCCCTGTAAATCTTGCAGCAGGTTCAGAATCTGCGCCTGCACCGAAACATCCAGCGCCGACACCGGCTCGTCCAGCACAATCAACTGCGGGTTGAGCGCCAGGGCGCGGGCGATGCCGATGCGCTGGCGCTGGCCGCCGCTAAAGGCATGGGGATAGCGGTTCATGTATTCCGGTCGCAGCCCCACCACGCGCAGCAGGTCGGCCACGCGGCTTTCCAGTTCCTTGCCCTTGGCGACATTGTTCACCAGCAGCGGCTCGCCCACATTCTGCAGCAGATTCATGCGCGGGTTGAGCGAGGAATAGGGGTCTTGAAAGACCATCTGCATGTTGCGCCGCAGCCGCTTCAACTGGGCATTGTCCAGTTCGGCCACGTTGACCCGACCCATCTCCTGGTCGCTGAACCAGACCTCGCCGTCGGTCGGGTCCATGGCGCGCATCAAGACGCGGCCGGTGGTGGTCTTGCCGCAGCCGCTCTCACCCACCAGCCCCAGCGTCTCGCCCTGGCGCACATAGAAGGTCACGCCGTCCACGGCCTTGACATGGCCGACTGTGCGTTGGATGAACCCACGCTTGATCGGGAAGTATTTGCGCAGACCGTTGACTTCAAGCAGCTTGGGCGTAAGCGCAGGAGAGGCCTCCAGGGTCGCCTCAGCCGCAAAACGTTTTTGATCATCGGTCATCGCGTACTCTCCTCATCCGAAGTGCTGCAATCGAGCCACCGTTCGAGGCCTCTGTCCAAATATCCACCTCTGTCAAAACGTCTATCACAGCTATCACAGCATCGTCTGCCGCTATCATCTACTGCGATCTTCGACCGGGCGCACTAGGCCAACGTCTTTTTGATCTCGGCCAACCGCTCCGCTTCGGGCCGCGCCTTATAAAACGGGTCTAGCGGATAACAGCCGGAGACCAGCCCGTTACGCGGCCCGGTCGTGCAGTCGCTAAAGGTGCGGCAGATGCGCTTGCGGTCAGCCTGGCGACCGGCCAGCACATCCGCTGGAAATTCGGGATAGGCGAGCATCATGCGCCCCAGCCCGACAAAGTCCGTCCAGCCCTCGCGCACCGCGGCCTGCGCCACGTGCGGCAGCCAGTCCTGCAGGTAGGAATAGCCGCTGCCTACCACCACCATCTCCGGCCGCGCCCGCTTCAGCGCCGCCGTGGCCCCCATCTGCCGCGCCACCCCCACCAGCGGGTCTTCCGGCGGCTGATAGCCGTCGGAAGGCGGAAAAAGCGCCGGGCGCTGCACATGCGGGCAGTAATAGGGGCTGCCCGCCGTAATGCACACCAGCCGGATATCCAACGCCGCCAATGCATCCAAAAAGGCCAGCGGCTCGCTCAGGTCGATCCCTAAGCCTGTGCCGTCGCCGCCAAAGGCATAGCCATATGCGCCGTCGCGCCATGCCGGCCTGCCGGTGCGCTCCTCGCCGTCGGGCTGAAAGGGCACAAAGTCAAACGCGCTCAGCCGCACGCCGATATCCAGCCCCGGCGCAGCGCGGCGGATGGCGGCCACGACCTCGCGCAAAAAGCGCGTGCGGTTCTCAAAGCTGCCCCCATAGCGCCCCGCGCGGTCGACGGCGCTGAGAAACTCATGCCCCAGATAGCCGTGGCAGTGCTTCACATCCACAAAGTCAAACCCCGCCCGCTGCGCCACCGCCGCGGCCGCGGCAAAGTCCTCGATCAGCCGGTCGATCTCCTCGTCTTGCAGCAAAGGATGCTGCGCGTCGAGACCGAACTTCGCATCGAGCAGGGGATGGTGATAGAGGATCTGAGGGTCGAGCCGCTTCTTATCCCGCGGGCGGGCAAAACGCCCCGAATGGGTCAGTTGCAGCCCAATCAGCAGGTCGTCGGTGCGGCCCATCTGCTCGCTGTGGGCCTGCACGACCAGCCCGCGCAGTTCGGCCAGGTCGCCTTCGGATTCCGGCCCCAGGGCGAGTTGGTTGGGGTTCGCCCGCCCGTCGGGCCGCACCGCAAAGGCCTCGCCGCCCCAAACAAGCTTTGCCCCGCTGCGCCCGAAGTGGGTCCAGCGCCGCCGCACCAGGTCAGTTGGTCTGCCGTCTGTTGTCCCGTCCCAGCCCTCCATGGGCAGCACCGCAAAACGGTTGCCGATCGTCCGCTCCCGATAGCGCAAGGGCTGCGCCAGCGGCGCGCCCGCCCCATGGATCATCTGTTCATCGAGTGGAAAGCGAATCCCCAGCGCCTCCGCATGCGCCCGCAGATCGCCGGGGGTGCGCAGTGTTGCCACGCGCCGAATCTTCATAACATCCGGTCCTTCGCTCTGGCGTCCTTCATGCTGAAATGGAGAGACCGGGCGGCGCGCCTAGAGACGGCGCAGGTGAAACCCACCATCCACATTGATCACCTCGCCGGTCGAAAAAGGGAAATAGCCCTCGGCCAACGCCACCACGGCCCGGCCCACGTCGTCGGCCTCGCCCCAGCGGCGGATGGGCGTCAGCCCCTCGCCGATGAGCCGGTCATAGCGTTCCTTGACGGCGCTGGTCATGTCGGTGGCAATGATGCCGGGGCGCACCTCATAGACGTTGATGCCGAACTCGGCCAGCCGATCCGCAAAGAGCGCGGTCATCATGCCGACGCCGGCTTTGCTCAGACAATATTCGCCGCGATTGGTGCTGCTGGTATAGGCGCTCATCGAGCCGATATTGACGATCGACGGGCGCGCCACCTTGCCCGCCTCGATCAACTCGATCAGGGTCTTGGCGACCTGCTGCGTCAGAAAAAACGGCCCCTTCAGGTTGACCGCCATCACCTCATCATAGCTGGCCTCGGTCGTCTCCAGCAGGTCCATGCGCCGGCGCGGGGCCATCCCCGCGTTGTTCACCAACAGGTCGAGCCGGCCAAACTCCGCCAGCGGCGCAGCGGCCAGCCGGGCGCGATCCGCGGCCTGGCCGATATCCGCCTGCACCACCAGGGCGCGCCCGCCCGCCGCGGTCACCGCCTGCGCCGTCGCCTGGGCCGCATCGGCCTGGCCGCGATAGTTGATCACCACGGCCCAGCCTTGCGCCGCCAGCGCCAGCGCGATGCCACGGCCAATCCCGCGGCTGGCGCCGGTGACCAGCGCCACACGCTCACGCATAGCCCAACACCTTGCACAGCGCCTCCATGAAGAAGTGCTCGCCCCACATCACGCTTTCGTCGACCCCCAGACTCTTGCGCTCGTGATACATCCCGTGCTTGAGGATACCCTCCCAGCCGGGCGTCTCGACGGCGAGAAATTCCGGTTCCGTCAGCGTGTCCACAATGCGCAGCGCATATCCTTCGTAGAGCCGCGCCCGCGCCGGGTCGCCGGTGAGCTTAGCCAAGTTGAGCAGCCCGCTGGCCGCAATCGCCGCCGCCGAGCTTTCATAGGGGTAGGCCGGGTTCGGCTCATCCCAGTCATTGGGCGGCACGCCGTGATCCGGTGTGCGCTCCATATAGAAGTTGGCGCACGCCTCCGCCGTCTGCAAAAAGCGCACATCGCCGCTAAAGGAGTAGGCCGTCCCAAACCCGTAGAGCGCCCAGGTCAGCCCGCGCGCCCAAGAGGAATCGCCGCGCCAGCCCTGATGCGTGCTCTGGCGCAAAAACTCGCCCGTCTCCAGGTCGAAGATGCCCTCATGCGCCGTGCTGCCGTCGCCGCGCACCAGCGTCTTGCGCGTGGTCAAACAGTGCTGGTTGGCGATCCGCAGCAGATCGGCGTCCTGCGTCTGCAGCGCCGCATAGTAGATGATGCCCACGTTCATCATGATGTCGATGAACAGGCTCTCATCCGCCACAAACGAGCGCAGATACTGCCCCTTCTCCTTGAAGCGCAGCCCCATCGTCTGCCCCGCCTCGACGATCACCGCCTTCAGCCGGTCATCGCCGGTCAGGTCATACCAGCGCTTCCACGACGACCAAAAGACAAAACCGAGGTCATGCACGTTGCGGTCGGTCTTGCGATGCTCGACCAGCCGCGAATAGTGTTCGGCCTTTGCCCGCCAATACGCATCCCCCGTATGCTTGTACATCATCCAAAGCTGGCCGCCCAGAAACCCCTCACACCAGTTGGTCCAGGCCTCGCCGCTATGCTTCCATTTGCCCTGCACGGTGTACATCGGGAAAAAGTCGGGATAGATCTCCACCAGATGCCGGAGTTGGGTTCCGGCAAAGTCCAACGCTGTCCGGCACTTGGCGCGGAGCAGAGAGCGATCGGTCATGCAAATCTCCACGGAAGTAG
>QEUY01000212.1 GCA_003577365.1 Chloroflexota bacterium
CGAGGCGGTGGTGCAGTCGCAGGGCGAGAACCGGCTGATCGTCGAGCTGCCCGGCGTCGACAACCCCGACCAGGCCGTCGAAACGCTGCGCTCTACCGGCCAGTTGGAGTTTGTCGACCCGGCGGGCGTCACGATGAGCCAAGGGATGGTGATCAACACCACCAATCATCCCAAGCTGGCGTCTGACCTCCAGGCCGAGATCGCGGCGGGCACAGCTTTGCCCGAACCGATCCCCTACCCGGACCAGGTCTTTACCACGGTGATGACCGGCGATATCCTGCGCAATGCCGTAGCCACCCAGGATCAGTTCAACCAGTGGATGATCAACTTTGAACTGACCAGCGCGGGCAGCGACCAGTTCTACAACTACACCAGCACCCATATCGGCCAGCCGCTGGTGATCGTATTGGATGGCCGCGTGCTGTCGGCGCCCGTCATCAACGCCGCCATCCGCGACACAGGCGTGATTCAAGGCCAGTTCACGGCGGATGAGGCCGAGTCGCTGGCCGTGCAGATGCGCTATGGCGCGCTGCCTGTGCCGCTGCGCGTGGCGGATATTCGCACCGTGGGCGCCAGCCTGGGCCAAGACTCGGTGCGCGACAGCCTGCAGGCCGGGCTGCTGGGGATCGCGGCGGTCCTGCTCTTTATGCTGCTGCTCTATCGCTTCCCTGGCTTTTTGGCCGACTTGGCGCTGGTCATCTATGTCCTGCTCAACCTGGCGCTCTTCAAGCTGATCCCGGTGACGCTGACCTTGGCGGGCATCGCGGGCTTTATCCTTTCGGTGGGCATGGCGGTCGATGCCAACATCCTGATCTTCGAACGGATGAAAGAGGAGCTGCGCAACGGCCGGTCTGTGCGGCTGGCGGTCGAGGCCGGTTTTGACCGCGCCTGGCTGGCGATCCGCGACGGCAACCTCTCAACGCTGATCAGCTGCGCGGTGCTCTACTGGTTTGGCAATACGTTTGGAGCGAGCGTGGTCAAGGGCTTTGCCGTGACCCTGAGCATCGGCGTGGTCTTGTCGATGTTGACCGCAGTGTTGATCACGCGCACGCTCATGCGGGTGTTCCTGGCAACGGGTGGGCGCAGGCTGTTGGAATCGCGCACGCTGTTGAACTATTAGGCGCGGGCTTGCCGCCTCCCGCTGTTAGCAAAAAGGAAATCGCACTATGTACGATATCGTTGGACGCCGGCCCCTGTGGTATGTCGTGACGCTGATCCTGATTGTGCCGGGCATCGTGTTTATGATCTGGTCGATGTTTACCTATGGCACGCTGCTGCCGTTGAACATCGACTATACCGGCGGTACGCTCTGGGAGCTGCGCTTCGACCGACCCGTCGAGCCGGAAGCTGTGCGCCAGTTGTTTGTCGAGAACGGCTATACGAGCGCCGATGCGTATACCGTGGGCGACGATCAGACCGTCCAAGTGAAGTTTGCCAATATCGACATCGCCGCCAAGGAAGACCTGACCGCGGCGCTGACTTCCGCCTTTGGGGCGTTTGAAGAACGTTCCTACCGCAGCATCGGCCCCACCATCGGCGGCGAAGTGAGCCGCGCCGCCTTGGGCGCGGTCGTCATTTCGTCGGTCGGCATCTTGATCTATATCGCGTGGGCCTTCCGCCAGGTCGCCCATGCTTTTCGCTACGGGACCTGTGCGATCATCGCCTTGGTGCATGACGTGCTGGTCACGGTCACGTTTGTGGGCATTATGCATTGGGTAGCCGGTTGGGAGGTCGACGCGCTTTTTCTGACCGCGATCCTGACGGTGATCGGGTTTAGCGTCAACGATACGATCGTGATCTTCGACCGCATCCGTGAAAACTTGCGCCGCCACCGCGGCGAGGATTTTGCCACCATCGCCAACCGCAGCATCCTGGAGACGTTGAACCGGTCGCTGGCGACGCAGTTCACGGTCTTTTTGGTGATGGTTGCCCTGCTGCTCTTCGGCGGCGGCAGCATCCGCCAGTTTATGTCCACGATGTTTGTCGGGATGGTCTCCGGGGCCTACAGCACGATCTTCATTGCCACGCCGCTGCTGGTCGCCTGGGAGGAGCGTTCGCTGCTGGGGCACAGCCGCAAATCGCGGGCCGTGACCAACGGCAACACGCCGGTAACCGTATAGACGGGGCCGCGCAGCAACGAGCGAGCGACAGGCGGCGGGGCCATCCTCGCCGCCTGTCTTGTTCTGACCCATCTGGCGATTGTCGCCAGCGGCTCTGTGCTACAATAACAGATAACCCTATGCGCGCCCTGGCACTCACCGACTCCGGTCCCCGCCTCATCTCCGGTTACGCATGGCCCACTCCACAGCCGGGGGAGGCGCGTCTGCGCGTGCGGCTGGCGGGGATCTGCGCCACGGATCTGGCGCTGGTGGCGGGGTATAAAGGAGGATATCGGGGTGTGCTGGGCCACGAGTTTGTGGCGGATGTGGAGGCAGCGCCGGGCCATGACGAGTGGGTCGGCAAGCGGGTGGTGGGCGAGATCAACATCGGCTGTGGCGAGTGCAGCCTCTGCCGCCGCGGGCTGCACAAACACTGCCGACGCCGCGCCAGCGTGGGCATCCTCCGTCACGACGGCGCGCTGGCGGATGCGCTGCTCTTGCCTGTCGCCAACCTGCACGAAGTCCCGCCGACCGTGCCCGACGAGGCCGCGGTCTTTACCGAGCCGTTGGCCGCTGCGCTGGAGATCCTAGAGCAGGTGCAGGTGCGGCCCGACCTGCGCGTGGTGGTGGTGGGGGATGGCCGCTTGGGGCAGTTGATCGCCCAGGTGCTGGCGCTGACCGGCTGTGACCTGACCGTGTTGGGCCGCCATCCCGGTAAGCTGCGGCTGCTGGCAGAGGCGAAGGCCGGCACGCCGCGCCTGTCCACGCCGGAGGTTCTGGACGAATTGGCCGCCGCGCCGGCAGACTTGGTGGTCGAAGCCACGGGCGCAGCCGGCGGCTTTGCCACGGCGCGGCGGCTGGTGCGCCCTGCCGGAACGCTGGTGCTCAAGAGCACCTTTGCGGGCGGTCTGCCCGATTTTGACGTGAGCGGGCTGGTGGTCGACGAGATCACGCTGGTGGGCAGCCGCTGCGGCCCGTTTGGCCCGGCGCTGCGTCTGTTGGAGAGTGGCCGCGTGCGCGTCGAGCCGTTGATCCAGGCCCGCTTCCCCCTGGACGAGGCGGAGGCTGCGCTGGCCTTTGCCGCCACCAAGGGCGTGCTCAAGGTGGTCGTACAGCCGTAGGGACGGGCCGCCCCTCTGCTGTTATCTGTTTTTCGTGGTGATTCGGGTATGCGTGATTCTGGTGTGAAAGGAGCCAATGATGGCAAAAGTAAGACCCGCCGACGACGCCGGGCGTGTGCAGGATTCGTTGAACCCCCAGACTGTGGACGGCCCAGGGGCCGGCCCGGTAGCCGCACGCGGCGATGGGCACACGCCCTCAACCGTGCAGCGTGAGGCCGAAGCGCCGGTGCAGCGCACCACGGCCTATGAGGTCGCCCAGCAGCAGTTCAACCTGGTGGCGGACTTTATCGGGCTGTCGGATGACGTGCGCAAGTACCTGAGCGTGCCGCAGCGCGAGCTGATCGTGCATTTCCCGGTCGAGATGGACGACGGCCACATGCGCGTCTTTACCGGTTTTCGCGTCCACCACAACACTGCCAAAGGCCCGACCAAAGGGGGGCTGCGCTATCATCCCGATGTGACGCTCGACGAGTGCCGGGCGCTGGCGATGTGGATGACCTGGAAATGCGCCCTGATGAACCTGCCCTATGGCGGGGCCAAGGGGGGCGTCATCGTCGACCCAGAGCAACTGAGCCGCCGCGAGCTGGAAAAGCTGACGCGGCGCTATACCACCGAGATCAGCCTCTTCATCGGGCCGGAGGTCGATATCCCCGCGCCGGATGTGGGCACGAACGCCCAGGTCATGGCCTGGATCATGGACACCTACTCGATGCACAAGGGCTATTCGATCCCGGCAGTGATCACCGGGAAGCCGGTCTCGATCGGGGGGACGGCGGGCCGCCAATATGCCACCGGGCTGGGCGTCACCTATGTGACGCGCGCCATGCTCAAGCAGCGCATGGGGCGCAGCCTGGAGGATGCGACGGTCGCCGTGCAAGGCTTTGGCAATGTCGGCAGTTGGACGGCGCGCTCAATGCATGAACGCGGGGCGCGCATCGTGGCGCTGAGCGACAAATACGGCGGCATTTACAACGAGAACGGGCTGGACATGCGCCAGTTGCTGCGCCATTTCACCGCCACCGGTACGGTCACCGGTTTCGCCGGGGCGGAGAGCATCACCAACGCCGAACTGCTGGAACTGCCGGTCGACGTGCTGGTTCCGGCGGCGCTGGAAGGCCAGTTGACCCGCGACAATGCGGCGCGGGTGCGCGCCAAGGCTGTGGTCGAAGGCGCCAACGGCCCGACCACTCCCGAAGCCGACGCCATTCTGGAGGATAAGGGCGTGTTGGTTGTGCCCGATATCCTCGCCAACGCCGGCGGCGTGATCGTGAGCTATTTCGAGTGGGTGCAGAGCTTGCAGTCGTTCTTCTGGGATGAAAGCGAGGTGCGCCGCCAGATGGAGCGCAAGCTGCTCGATAATCTGGATGTCGTGATGGGGGTCTGTTCGCAGCGCAAGTGCAGCCTGCGCATGGGCGCGTTCGTGATCGCCATCGAGCGCATCGCCGAGGCGATCCGGATGCGCGGCTTCTATCCCTGATCGCCGCCTTCGTTGTCGAGCGGTCGTGTGTGTGCGCCTGCCCCGCCGGGGCAGGCGCAGCCGTTGGAGGTACTTGGCCCGCCATGAGTGCTGATCTACAGCGCAAGCTGCTCTATTCGCTGGTCTTTGCTTTTCTGATCTATATCGGGCTGGCCGTCTACAGCGACTGGAACGCGCTCATGGCTGCGCTGACGGAGTTTCCGTGGGCGCTGCTTGTCCCGGTCATCGGGCTGACGCTGGTCAACTATGTGGGGCGGGGGCTGCGCTGGCACTGGTATCTGCGTCTGCTCGGCGTGCCGATCTCGCGCCAGGAGAGCGGCAAGATCTTTGGCGTGGGCATGTTGATGGTGATGACGCCGGGCAAGGCGGGCGAGTTCCTCAAGCCTTATATGGTCAAGAGCGTGGCCGGCACGCCCATGAGCGTGACCGCGCCGGTGATCCTGGCCGAACGTCTGTTGGACGGCACGGCGATGTTGATCCTGGCCGCCGCCGGGCTGTTCGCCTTCCCCAACCCCACGGCGCGCGCCATCGCTGTGCTGGTCTTTTCCACCTTTCTGGTCTTTGTGGGCGTGATCCAAAGCAGGCCGCTGGCGCTGCGCCTGTTGAGTCTGGGCGAGCAGTTGCCGGGGGTCAAGCGTTTTGCGCGCCATCTGCACGCGGCCTATGAGAGCGCCTACACGATCTTTCGCCCGCGCTATCTGCTGGCGGCGCTGGCCGTGGGCGCGGCCTGCTGGGCGGCGGAAGGTCTCGCCTATTATGTGGTGCTGCGCGGCTTTGGGGCCGCGGCGGGCGGGCAGACCCTGGCGCTTGCGGTCTTTATCTTTTCGATCAGCACGGTGATCGGCGCGGTCTTTGCCATGCCCGGCGGGTTGGGGGGCGTCGAGGGCAGCTTGGTGGCGCTCTCGGTGCAGTTGCTGGCGCTGCCGGTGGCGACGGCGACCGCGGCCGCGCTCTTGATCCGCTTCTGCACCCTATGGATGGGGGTGCTGGTGGGCGTGGTGAGCTTTTTGCTCTGGCCTGACCTCCTGGCGGGTGCGCCGGGCGCAAAGCGCACGCCTGCGCCGGCCCCGGCGCTGCCCCGCCAGGAGGGATAATCGGTCGGTAGGCGCGGTTGGTTAACCGCGCCTACACAGTGACGCGTCAGGACGCAATCAGATAGAACAGTGCGCCCTGGGGGTCTTGTACCAAGGCATACTTGAAGCCGGCGTCTTCCGTCGGGCCGGCCAGCACACGTCCGCCTAGCTCCTCCACCTTAGCGGCGCTGGCCTCCACATCCGCCACGCCCAGATAGACCATCCAGCTTGGCGGCATGTCGTCCATCTCGGCGGTGATCACGCCCATCGGCATGATCACGGCGACCGGTGTTTCCCCATTGTTGCAGGCTGCATACTGCACCCCGTTGAGGCTGTCCAGCCCTGCTGTCCAGCCCAATAGCTTCGTATAGAAATCGGCGGCCGCGGTCACGTCGTGCGTGTAGAGTTCATTCCAGCAGAACGCGCCCGGACGTTGGTAGAAGCTGGAGCCGATATGGCTGCGCGCTGCCCACAGGCAGATAGGCGCGCCGGTGGGGTCTTGCAGCAGCGACATGCGTCCGAACTCGGCGATGTCGAACGGCTGCTCGATCACGCTGCCGCCCAGGAGTTCGACCTGAGCCGTGGTCGTGTCCACATCGTCGACCGTGATATACGAGGTCCAACGGGGTGGGATGCCCATCTCCGGCGGAACCCGATACAGCCCTGCCACCGGTTTCCCATCCAAATGCAGCATCGTGTAATAGGCGTCATCGCCTATCGGATTGTCCTGAGCTGTCCAGCCAAAGAGTTGGGTATAGAACCGTTTGGCTGCTTCCTGATCGCTCGTACCCAGTTCAATCCACGAGAACGCGCCGTGCGGGTAGTTTGTGATCGCCTGCATGTGGGTCTCGAACATAGTGTTTCTCCTGTTGCAAAGGCTTGCCGGGAGCCAGCGGTTCCCGGACGCTGTGTGGGGTATCAGCATAGCACAGAACGCAATAAAAATC
>QEUY01000213.1 GCA_003577365.1 Chloroflexota bacterium
GAAGCCTCGCCCAATACGATGCACTTTGTGGCGTTTATCGGCGCGTTCACGGCCATCTTCGCCTCGACAATCGCCGTGGCGCAGTGGGACATCAAGCGCGTGCTGGCCTATTCCACCATCAGCCAGTTGGGCTATATGGTGGCGGCCATCGGCATCGGCGCGTATGTGGCGGCGCTCTTCCATCTGCTCACCCATGCCTTTTTCAAGGCGCTGCTCTTCTTGGGGTCGGGCAGTGTGATCCACGGGGTGGAGCATGGTTTCCATCATGCCCATGCCCACGGCGCCCATGATGCCCACGGGGGCGAGGCCTCGCCTACCGAGGAGGGCCATGTGGCTGCGCCGCTCTTGATCGTGCGGCCCGACGGCGCGCTCAACCCTGCCGACGCGCAGGATATGCGCAATATGGGCGGCCTGTTGAGCCGTATGCCCATCACCGGCTGGACCTTTATCATCGGCGGGTTGGCGCTGAGCGGCTTCCCGCTGCTGACCGCCGGCTTCTGGTCCAAGGACGAAATCCTGGCCTCGGCGTGGTACGGTGAGAATGTCTGGGTCTTTGGCACACTGGCGGTGGCGGCCTTCCTGACGGCCTTCTACACGGCCCGCCAGATCGGGCTCACCTTCCTGGGCAAGCCGCGCACCGAGGGGGCGGTGCATGCGCCGGAGAGTGTGCGCTCGATGACCTGGCCGCTGATCCTGATCACGCCCTTTGCGATTGCGCTGGGCTGGATCGGCATCCCGGCGAGCTTCCCCGGTTTGGGCGGGGTCGTGCCCAACTGGTTGGAGCATTTCCTGGAGCCGTATATCGCGTATCAAGGCTTCCATGTGGCGCACCCGGAGTTCAACATCGTGCCGCTGGCGACCTCGTTGGTGGTGGCCTTGGGCGGGCTGCTGGTGGGCTTCCTGGTCTATGGCCGCGGGCTGGCTGTGGGGCAGATCGACCCGCTGCGCCGGCTGCTCGGCCCGATCTGGGTCTTGTTCCACAACAAGTATTATGTGGATGAGTTCTACCGCTACACCATCATTCCTTTCACGATCGGTCTCTCCAAGTTCCTCTATTGGGTGGACGACCTGTGGGTGATCGACCCCATCGTCAACGGGATCGGGCGAGTGACGGTCTGGCTGGCGGGCTTCTGGGCCGCCTTTGACCTGTTTGTCGTGGACGGTGTGGTCAACGGCTTCGCCCGGGTATCCGACCGTATGGGCCGCGTTCTGCGCACCACCCAAGACGGCCATGTCCAGGTCTATCTGTTGGTGGCGGTGGTGACGGTGACCGTGTGGCTGCTGTTGAAGGCGATGCCGATCATCTTGACGCTAGTCTAGTTGACACCGGGTAGGCCGGCGGGGCGCGGTTGGGCGGCTTACGGGGTTGCTTGCTTAACCAATGGCCTCACTCATTGAAAACGTCTCATTGAAAACGTCTCATTGAAAACAGCTCATTGAAAACATGATGTCGAGTTCGTGACTGCAATCAAGGACGATTCCGGAACTGTGAACTCCAAAACAGGGATTTGCGGAGGATAATTCGATGGAAGTCAACCAATGGATCTTGCCGGCCATCCTGATCTGGCCTTTGATCAGCGCCATTGTCGCGCTGCTCTTGTCCGGCGAGAGGGCCATCAAGTGGTGGTCTGTGGTGGCGAGTCTGGTGCCGCTTGGGTTGAGCATTTATATGCTGTTAGCCTATGACTTCAACGCCGGGGGGATGCAGTTCGAACTGCGCGTCCCCTGGGTGGAGTCGCTCGGGGTGAGCCTTCACTTGGGCGCAGATGGGCTGAGCGTGCCCCTGGTCTTTTTGACGGCCCTGCTCTCGACGCTGAGCATCTACTACAGCACCGGGGTGATCCGCACACGCGTCAAAGAATACTTTGTGATGTTCCACCTGTTGGAACTGAGCATGATCGGCGTCTTTGTGGCGTTGGACTATGTGCTGTTCTATGTCTTCTGGGAGATCAGCCTGGTGCCGATGTATATGTTGATCGGCATCTGGGGCGGGGCCGGGCGCAACTACGCCTCGATCAAGTTCTTTATCTATACCTTGGTCGGCTCGGTGGCGATGCTGCTGGCGATTCTGATGACCTACTTTGCCACCGGCACGTTCGACATGATCGACGCGGCCGCGGCCAAGCCCTTTATGGACCTGCCGGCGGAGCGCGGGCTGCTGCTGTCGAGCTTGGCCTTCTGGGGCTTCTTCCTGGGGCTGGCCTTCAAAGTGCCCAGCTTCCCCTTCCATACCTGGCTGCCCGACGCCCATACCGAGGCCCCGACCGCGGGCAGCGTGATCCTGGCCGGCGTGCTGCTGAAGCTGGGCGCCTATGGCATCCTGCGCATCATGCTGCCCACCTTCCCGGTCGCGGCCGAGTACTGGTCGATGTGGTTGGTGGCGCTGGGTGCGATTGCGATCGTCTATGGGGCCTTTGTCTGCATTGCTCAGACCGACCTCAAGCGGCTGATCGCCTATAGCTCGGTCAGCCACATGGGCTATGTCATGTTGGGCGTGGGGGCGGCGGCCTCGGTGTTGACCCCGGAAGGGGCGCAGCGCATGGCCGAGACCTTTAATCTCTCGACCGAGCAGGTGATGGACAGCGCCGCCATGGCGATCAATGGCGCGACGCTGCAGATGTTCAACCACGGCATCATTACGGGCGCGCTGTTCTTGCTCGTCGGCGTGATCTATGAGCGGGCGCACACGCGTGAGCTGGTGCGCTTTGGCGGGCTGGGCACGCTGACCCCCTACTTCTATGGGATGATGCTGACCGCCGGCTTTGCGAGCCTGGGCCTGCCGGGGCTGGCCGGCTTCTGGGCCGAGCTGTTCACCTTCCGCGGCGCGTTTGCGCTGGTCCCCTACTGGGCCGCCTTTGGCGCCATCGGCATGATCTTGACTGCTGTCTATATCTTGTGGCGCATCATCCAGAACCTCTTCCTCGGTTCCTATGACCCGGCCAAGGTGCATCACTGGACGACGGTGGAGGGGGTGGAGAGCGAAGGCCCGACCGACATGGTCGCGTTCGAGAAGATTACCCTGTGGCCGCTGATCATCACGATGTTTGTGCTGGGCATCTATCCGACGCTGGTGCTGGTCTACTTCAACGGTTTTGCGGTCAATCTGTTGCAGTACATCCAGGGGCTTTTGTAACCAAGGGGGCTGACCTTGAACGAAATCGGTTTCGGATCATTGGGCGGCATCCTGCCTGAGATCATGCTGTTGATCGGCGGCCTCCTGATCCTATTGTTGGACATGGCCCAGGGCAAAGAACGCGAACGAGGCAGCGGCTTTATGGCCGTGACCGTGATCTTTCTGATCATCGGCCTGGTGGGCGTGATTCTGCAATTGGGGATGGAACCCTATGTGGCGTTGAGCATGGTGGCTGTAGACCCGTTCGCCACGTTCCTCAAGATCGTGGTCTACACGGGCATGACGCTGGTCGCGATTGGCGGCGGCAGCTATATCAACCGCCGCGCCACCAGCGGCACAGGCGAGTTTTGGGCGCTCTTTCTCTTTGTTACGCTTGCCATGAGCGTGACGGTGAGCGCCAACAACCTGCTGCTGCTCTTTTTGGGGATCGAGTTCCTGTCGATCACCAGCTATATCCTGACCGGCTATCTGCGCGAAGACCGGCGCAGCGCCGAAGCGGGGGTGAAGTATTTCCTCTATGGCTCGGTGGCCTCGGCGCTGATGCTCTATGGCATGAGCTTGCTCTATGGCGCGTCGGGGTCGCTCAGCTTGCAGGCGATCGGCGAGGCGCTGACCGATGCGACCGACCTGGAGAATATCATCCTGCCCGCCGCGCTGCTGACGCTGGTCGGGTTTGGCTTCAAAGCCAGCCTGGCGCCGTTCCACCAGTGGGCGCCGGACATCTATGACGGCGCGCCGACGCCGATCACCGCCTATCTGTCGACCGCGTCCAAAACCGTGGGCTTTGCGGTGATGGCGCGGGTGCTGATCGTCGCCTTGGGCGCGTACCGGGTCGACTGGGTGCCGATCCTGGCCGGTCTCAGCATCCTGACCATGACCGTGGGCAATCTGATGGCGCTGCGCCAGACTAGCGTCAAGCGGATGCTGGCCTACAGCTCGGTCGCCCAGGCGGGCTATGTCCTGATGGGGTTGACGGCGCTCGTCTCCGGCGGCGCGGCGGATATCACCGTGTTGGGTATGAATGGCCTCAACGGGCTGCTGCTCTACCTATTCGCCTATATCTTCACCAACATCGGCGCCTTTATGGTCGTCCTGGCAGTGGAAGAGGACACAGGGTCGCATGAGTTGGAGGCCTATGCGCGGCTGGGGCAGCGCTCGCCGGGGCTGGCCTGGGCCATGTTCATCTTCTTGTTGAGCCTGACCGGCATCCCGCTGACGGGCGGGTTTGTGGGCAAGTTCTATGTCTTTGGCGCGGCGGTGCAGCACCAATATTTCTGGTTGGCAGGGATCGGGTTGATCAACGCCGGGATCGCCGCATTCTACTATCTGAACATTGTGCGCTATATGTTCTTTGCGCCGGATGGTGAGTACATCGGCCCGGCGCGTGTGTCCGTCCCGGTCTCGGTGCAGGTGATCGTGCTGCTCTGTGTGGGCGCGACGATCTGGATCGGGCTGTATCCGCCGAATATCATTGAATGGGCGAACGACGCCTCCCGCCAACTGCTGGCAATGCTCTAGAACCGACTGCTGTCCGGCTGCCTTGTGACGTCAAGGGGGGGAACTTTGCCCTCCCCTTGACGTTTGCTTTGTAGGGGTATTGGGGGCTGGGGATTTTGTACTGAGCTTGCGATCAGGCTGGGCGTCACTGCCGGCGGGTGCACGGGCCAAAACCGGGCGTGTCTTTTTCGGCTGACCGAGCGTCTTCTTAGTGAAACCTGCGTGTGAGGGATGTCTCGGCGCGGGGTGGCCTCGGCAATTTCATTGACCTTCTCATTGCGTGCTTTGTGAGTGTAATTCGACTGCGCTGCGCCCAGCGCCTGACCACGCTGTTTAGACTATTTCTCCCGCTGTTGTTGCTCTTGGGTCTGTTGGCCGCCTGGTGGATGCCCGTGCTGGTCAAGGCCCAGGGCGTTGTGCCCACGCGCAATGTGCCGATCAGCCTGGTCGTGATCCCTGGCAAGCCCAACGAGGTCTTGGCGGGCACACTCAACGCGCCCGACCCTGTGAATGTTTATCGCAGCAGCGACGGCGGCGTGAGCTGGGCCGCGTCGGGGCAGGGGATGGCGGCCAATGTCTCGATTGCAGGGCTTGCGGTGGACCCGCAGAACCCCAACCTGATGTTGGCGGGCGATGGCGGGTTTGGCTATATGTATCGCAGCGCCGACGGCGGGCTGACCTGGAGCGAGCTGCCCGCCTTTAAGGCGATGCTGGCCGAGAACGCCGCGGTCGGCGAGCTATATTCGGTGGTCGAAGAAGGCAATATCACGGTCTTCTACGCCTCGACGCGCTATGAGGGCGTCTTTCGCAGCCCCAACGGGGGGGATATCTGGCAGAAGCTGGATGCCGGGCTGGCGGGTGAAGCGCGGCGTGTGCGTGAGGTTGTCGTCCACAAGGGTGTGATCTATGCCGGAACCCATGCCGGTCTCTATCGGATGCTGCCGGAAAGCTCGGTGTGGGAATTTGTGCCTGGCCTGCCCAATACGCTGATCATCTTCAGCCTGGGTACGATGGGCGATCTGATCTATGCCGGTACGGGCCAGGGGCTGTATACCAGCGCCGACGGCCAGACTTGGACGCCCGCAGCCGGTTTCCCGGCTACCATTGTCTATGACCTGGCGGAGACGGGGCAGCGGATCGTCGCCGCCACAGAGAATGGGCTGTGGGCCGGGGCGGGCGACAGTTGGCAGCAGCCTGCCGTCAACGGCGTGCCCTATGCGGGCGTGGTCTATGCCGTCGCCAACACGCCCAAGGCCCCGCGCACGATCTACGCGGCGACGGCGACCGATTGGGTGCTGCGCAGCGACGACGAGGGGCTGACCTTCTTCCCGATCTCGGCTATGCCGCCGCTGGACGTACAGGCGGCGCTGGCGACGCCGACGCCGATCCCGACGCCGACCGCCACGCCGACGGATACGCCGACCCCCACGGCCACCCCCACCGATACGGCCACGCCCACGCCTACACCGACGGCGACCGAGACGCCGACCCCCACGGATACGCCGGCCCCCACCGCTACAGCCACGGAGACGCCGCTGCCGACCGACACGGCGACCCCCACCGAGACTCCGGCTGAAGTTCAGCCGGAAGCGCCGGTCGCAGTCGAGGGGACGGGGGCAGACGCGGCAGAGGCGCTCTCGCCCACCATCCCGATCTCGGTGCCGGAGGCGGCGACCGAGTCGTCGGTGGTCACGGTCGATGTGCCCGCGCCCGCGCCGCCTACCGATACACCTGCACCGACGCCGCCCCCCACTGCTACGGCCACGGAGACGCCGCTGCCGACCGACACGCCCGCGCTGCCGGAGCCGACCCAAGTGGCGATGGTTCCGCCGCCTGCGACGGACACGCCGCTGCCGGAGCCGGCCACAGCTCCGGTACAAGCGCCGGCCCCGACGGCAGCCCCGGCTGCTGCGGTCACGGAGCCGCCCGCGCCGGCGCGCACGCCGGTAGACGTCTCAGATTTAGTCTATACGAGCTTGCCGCCGGTCTTTGTGGGCGCGGGCGTGCTGCTCTTTTTTGTGATTGTGGCAGCGGGGCTGTCGGTGATCCGCGGCCCGCGCGATATCTAGCGGGTATCTAGCGGGGGATCGCCTGCGCTTGGCGCTGCCGGAGCCATCTGCACGATCCATCGGCTGTGTGTGCTATGTCCAACTTGCGTGAACTCATCCACCATATTTCGGGTATACGGGGCATCTGGACGGAGCCGGCAGGTCCGGTCGGCGTGACCCAGGTCACCGCCGACAGCCGCGCGGTCACGCCGGGCAGCCTGTTTGTGGCGGTCAAGGGCGGCACGGCGGACGGGCATCGCTATTTGGCCGATGCGTTT
>QEUY01000214.1 GCA_003577365.1 Chloroflexota bacterium
CTTGGCGGGGAACGCCGCGCCGCTGCGCAGCCAGCCCAGCACGCGCTGTAGCGAGACCGTGCGATAGCCTGCCTCGGCCAGATGCGCCAGGGTGGCTTCGAACCGCGCCGGCGGCGTAAACAGCGGCGACGCCGCCTCGCCGATGGCGTGATAGGTGATCACCGGGATCGTGTGCATCGGGATCGTGTGCATCGGATGAACCGTCTGCCTCGATGGGCTTGTCTAGTTGAACCCGCCCAGTTCGCCGAGCAGACGGTGATACTGCGCCAGGTGGCTTTCTTCGCTGTAGTGCGTGCGGTAGCTGGCATAGCCGTCTGCGCCCAGCGTGTCGCGCCGCGCGGGCGAGCGTTGCAGCGTTGCCATCGCCTCTATCAGTTCCACCGTGTTCGTATAGACCAGCCCGCCGCCGCTGCGGACGATCTCCGGCAGCGCCCCGCGGTCGGGGACGATCACCGGCGTCGAGACGGCAAACGATTCCAGCGTCGGCCAGCCAAAGGTCTCATAGCAGAGCGACGGGATCAGCGTGGCGATGGCGTGCCGATAGAGGGCGCGCAGCCGGGCGTGGTCCAGCAGCCCCAGAAAGCGCACATGGGGCAAGCCCTGCGCCATGGCGCGCAGCTCTGGCTCATAGGCGCCCGCGCCTGCAATCAGCAGATCGGCCTGCTGAAAGTGACGGAACGCCTCGATCAACACCTGCACCCCCTTGATCTTTTCGAGCCGTCCCACAAAGATAAAATAGGGCCGCCCGTCGTTGGGAGTGGTCTCCTGCGCCGTCTCGCCGTGTGCCTCGGCCTCGACATCGGGGAAAAAATAGGGCAGATAGTGGATCGGCGCGGGGAAGCCGTGGCGGTGATAGATCTCCTCGACAAAGTGGCTGGGGCCGATAAACGCATCCACCTGCGCGATGTCGCGGTCGCGCTGGCCGGTATAGCGCCACAACTGCGGTGGCCGCCGGCCATGCAGCGTACAGGCCAGACAGGTGCGCCGGGTGCAGGGTTCGCGGTCAAAGCGCCACAGCACATGCATCGGGCAGACAAACCAACATTCGTGCAGCGTACACAGCTTGAGCGCATCGCCATAGCGCAGGATGCCCGGCCCGCCCAGCAGCGAGATATTGTGAAAGTGGATCACGTCGAACTGCTCGCCTGTCAGCAGTTCTTGCAGCGCGGCGTGTTTGAGCAGCGGTCGCCCCAGTTGATGCACCATCAACAGGTCTATCTCGCCGCGCTTGCCATATTCCAGCGGGTGCAGCACCACGTTGGGCGGGTGGGGGAAGTTGTGCTGCGGCGGGCGGTTGCTGAGCAGGTGGAACGCATCCACATCATGCACCACATGCACCTCATGCCCATAGCGCGCCAGGGCGTTGGTCAGCCGGTAGACAAAGATGCCGTCCCCGCCAAAGTTGGCCGGCGGGTAGAAGGTCGTCACCATGCAGATTTTGAGCGGTCTCATCGGCAGTTCAAAGGCAATCCGGAAGCGGTCAGGAGAGCGTGTCGAGAAAGGTCAGAAATTGGTCGGCGGCGCGGCCCCAGGTCAAACCCTGCGCCCGTTCCTGCGCCTGCCGGCCCAGCCTGCAACGCAGCGCATCGCCGGCCAGCAGCCGCGCCAGCGCGCCGCGCAGCTCGGCGACATCGTGCGGGTCGACAAAGAGGCCGCCCCCTTGCAGCAGCAGGGGCAGCGGGCTGTTGCGCGTGGCGATGACCGGCGTGCCACAGGCCGCGGCCTCGACCGCGCCCAGCCCATAGCCTTCTTCTAACGAGGGCATGACCAGCGCCTGCGCCGCATTGAGCAGACAGGCGACCTCCTCATCCGCCAGATAGCCGGTCAGCCGCACCACCTGATGCAGGCCCAGCCGGTCGATGGCGGCGCGCACCGCGGCTGCGCCGGGCGTAAAGGTGTCGTCCTCTGCCGGGCCGATCAAGACCAGGCGCACGCCGGCAAATTCCGCCGTCTGGCGCAGACCGGCCAGCGCCTCGAGCAGCGCCGTCAGATTTTTGTGCGGGTTCAGCCCGCCCAGACAGACCAGAAAGCGGCTCCCCGGCTCCAGCCCCTGCGCGGCCAGCGCCCGGTTGATGCGGGCCGTGTCGTGGATCGGGCGAAAGACCGGGTCCGGGGCCTCGCCCACCACGCAGATGCGGCTCTGCGGCCAGCCGAACTTGCGCGCAATGCTGCGCCCGGCATAGTCCGACACAGTGACGATGTAGTCGGCCTGCCGCCGCGCCAGCCAGCCCTTGATCATCCAAAAAAGCCGGTGCTTGCGATTGGGGAAGACAAAGGCCGGGTAGTTTTCGGCGATGATGTCATGCACGCCCAGCAGCACCCGCCCGCAGGCGCGTACGGGAAAATAGGTGTAGACGCTGGGGAAGAAGAAGGCATCGCAGCCCAGCCCGGCGACGGCGCGCGCCATCGCGCCGATGTCGCCCAACGAGCGCCGCCCGCTGGCCGTCGCCGCGCCCGTGGCCGATTGGCAGGTCTTGACCGTGGCGCGCTGGGCATGGGCCGGGAGCGGCCAGGGCGAATGCTCCAGCGTCGCCTGGTCGGCGAGCAGGATAAACTCATGGCGCGGCGGGCGGGATAGAAGCTCGGTCAGCAGCCCGCGTGTAAAGCGTCCATACCCTCGCGGGTTGGCCCAACAGCTTGCATCCACGCCCACGCGCATGGTCTGGCGTACCCGGCTTTCTCTCAGGAAAAATGCAGCTTGCTGTCGCCTGCGCCGGCGGCATAGCCCGCGCACTCGCCCAGCGCCCAGGCCAGCGTGAACCAGAGCAGATAGGGGAACGAGCGCACAAAGTCGCGGCGGTGGCGGCGGATGCGGAAGAGATGGCGCGCCAGCCGCGCCAGGATTAACGGCGGCAGCAGCGGCGATAGGAGCAGATAGACCAGCCGCCGCACAGGTGTCATCTGCGCGCGGCGTGTGCCCGCATACCAGCGTGCATAGTGATAGCGTTCGTGCCAGAAGCCGCCTGGCGTATAGTGCTTTTTGTGCTGGACGACAAGCCCAGGGTCAAAGACGAGGCGCAGCCCCTGCGCCTCTAGCTGCGGGTGGAGAAAGGTCTCCCAATAGCCGTGGGCCAGCGCGGCCCGCGCCGCCAGCAGGTCGCTGCGGCGATAGGAGATGTTGGATGCGGCCAGCCCGCGCGCCGGGGCCGCCCCATCCTGCCCCCTCATTCTTTGCGCCGTCGCGCCCGGCGCTGCAAAGGCGCTGTATTCGCACAGATAGACGGCCCGGTCGACCCGCCGCTGCGTAGCCCCGTTCTCGACCGCGCCGCCGATCACGGCGCGGGGATGGGCGCGGTGCGCCCGCAGATGCGCCGCCAGCCAATCCTGCGCCGGGATGCAGTGGTCCTCGGTGATCAGCACCAGGTCGCCGCGCGCGGCCAGGATCGCGGCCCGGCGCAGTTCGCCGATGCTCGCCCGCTGCGCGAACTCGATCACGCGCACACTTGGATAGTGCTGGCGGACAAAGGCCGTCACCGCCGCGCCCGCGCAGCCGGCCACGATGATCTCAGCGCACACATCGCCCGTCTGCCGGTGCAGCGCCGCCAGACAGGCGGCAAGATAGGCGCAGCCGCTCGCCGACGCGATCACGACACTGACCTGCGGCGGTGTACTTGGCCGCGCACCGTGCGCTTCCTCTTGCACAGGCAATCTCGACCGTTATTTCTCCGGCAGCAGATAGCCGCTGGCCTCGCCCAGCGCCCAGGCCGTCATGAAGACGATCAGCGCAGGCAGCGCCGTCCAGAAGTGCGGCAGCCAGTCGGGACGGCGCTCGCGCACCCGCCGCCAGATGCGCGCCAGCAGCAGCGGCATCAACAGCGGCGCGCCTGCAAAATGGATCAGCCGGGCGAGCGGCCTGGCTGCAAAACGGGTCGAGGCATAGTGCCGCCCATGTACAAAGCGGGCGCGGACAAACGGCCCCAGCCCGATCCCTGCCGTGTATTCCACCTGCATCTGCGCCGCCCAAGCCAATCTCTCGCCGCGCGCCGTCAGGCAGGCGTTGACCGGCGTCTCCCAAAAGCCGCCCTGCCAGTGGACCCGGCACGGCTCCAGCGCGGCGCGACGGTAGGCCGAATTGTCGCCGGGCAGGTCGTGCAGCACAGGGCTGCTCGGCCCGGGCGGCATCCACGCGCTGTAGCGCGCAAAGTAGACCGCCCAGGCCACGGCATCCCCACGGCTCGGCCCGCTCAACGGCCCGGCCACGGCGGCCGCACCTTGGGCCTGGGCGGCGAGGATCGCCTGCAGCCACTGCTCCGAAGGCAGACATTGGGCCAAGGTGAAGGCGACGATCGGCGCACGCGCCGCCTCCAGCCCTTCTTGCCAGAGAACAGGGACGAGCGTGCCCGGCGGGCAGTGTATGACCTGCACCTGCGGAAAGGCGCGGCCCGCTATTTCGGCGCTGCCATCCGTAGAGGCGTCCACTACGATCAACTCGGCGGGCACCAATTGGGTCTGGCCGGCCAGCCGTTCCAGACAGCCGCACAGTGCGGCGCGCGTGTCTTGGCTGGCGATCACGACGGAGATCGCAGGCGGTTTCGCCTGGGGGGCCGGCTCAGGCATCGGGGGCAAGCATCACCACTTGACGCCGCGCCGCCGATTCATAGCCGGCGAAGACGATGCGCAGGATCTCACGCGCCCAGCGGGCGCGCGCCAATGAAGGCTGTGGCTGCTGCATCTCCGGCAGCAGCGCGATCAGGTGGCGCGCCGTGGCCTGGGCCAAGGGGGGCCGCCGCGCCGCCGCGATCCGCGCCGACCTGCCGCCGCTCTCGGCGCGCGCTTCGCCGCCCTTCACCAGGCTGAAGCGCAGGTCGGGCCGGTAGCCGTCTTGGGTGCGGTTCAGGCTCAGCCCGGCGCGCGCCACCCCGCCGTAGGAGAGGCGCAGCGAGGCGCGTTCACAGTCCAGCCGCATCTCCAAGTATCGCTCCGGCGCATGGCTCACGCGGTTGAGCGACAAGACGGCATAGCGTTCATCGGGGAAGTACAAGGTCATCTGCACCAGCACGTCGGCTCCATCGCCGGCGCGCGCCGGGCTGGCGATGGCATTGACCGCCAGCGGCAGCGCGTCGAAAAAGTGGCAGATCAAATCCAGCGGGTGCGTGCCGAACTCGAACAAGGTGTAGCGCGGCAGCGCGCGCCGCCACAGCGTCTGTTCCACGCTGGGGGGGTGAAACATCTGCTGCCAAGCCTGCACATAGAACAAGGGGCCATAGACCCCCTCCAGCAGCTTGGCCTTTGTCTGGCGGTAGATATCCATATAGCGATACTGGTTATTGACCGCCAGCAGCCGCCGCTGTTGCATCGCCGTTTCAATCAGACAGTCAGCTTCGTCCAGGCTGCCCACAAAGGGCTTTTCGCACAGCACATGCGCGCCGTGTTCCAGCGCCAACTGCGCCATGCGGCTGTGGTGCGCGGGCGGCACGCCGACGATCACCAGCTCCGGCTGCTCGCGCGCCAGCATCTCCACCGGGTCGGCGTAGACCGCGGGCAGGCCAAACTGGCGCGCCAGCGCCATACGCCGTGCCTCGTCCGGGTCGCAGCCCGCCACCACCTCGATCTCTGGGAGCATGCGGCAGGCCGGCAGATGGATCTCCGCCGCGGCCCTGCCCAACCCGATCACCGCTGTGCGCACCATAGGCTGTGGGTCAACTCTCGACGATACATGAAGACGAAGACCGGCAAGCGGCGCTCATCGGCGCGCATAGACCTGTGTCATCGCCTGCTGTGGATCGGTGTAGACCAGCGCAAACTCGCCGTCCGCCACGCCCCGCTGCAGCAGCGGGAGCAGCGTATGGGCGGTGTAGGCGTCGTAGACGCGCACCCTGTCGACGTTGCGCCAGGCGAACTCCGGCGTGACGAGGATATAGTCCACGTCCTGATCGGCCACAAACCGGCGCAGTTCTGCCGGGCCGCCGTCGCTAGGGTATTCCAGTGTCTTGCGACCGGCGTACAGATAGACGGTGGCCGGGTAGCGTGCGGCGACGACGGCGTCTGCCGGGGTCTGCTGGCGCAGCCAGGCAGCGCCCGCCGTGACATCGCCCGCGGCCACGCCGGAATCGACAATTGTGAGGGACTTCAGCGCCGAAGCGAGGACGAGCAGCGCCGCCACCCCGATCACCGCGGCCTGCGGCCAAAGCACATGGGGCTTGCCAGGCCGCAGCAGCCGCCCGGCCAGCCGCAGCGCCGTATAGCCCCCCACCAAGAAACAGACCGTGAGAAAGGGCTGCACCGGATAGAGCAGCCGCGGCGAATCCCAGGCCCATACTGAGAGCACGCCGAGATAGCCGAGGAGAGAGGCGGCGGCAAAGGGGGAGAGGCTGCGCGTCGCCACCAGGAGAGCGCCGCCCCAGATCACCAGCCCCAAGATGCCGATCGCCAGCGCGTCGGGCAAAAAGCCCAGACCGGCCCGGCTCAGCACAGCCGCCTCACGCTCACCCCCGCCGACCGGAATCAGGATGCCGCGGGTGTGCTTGACAAACTGAGTGGCGGCCCAGCTTGCCCGCGCGCTGAAGGTGGTCAGGAGTCCACGGATAGAGCGATTGGGCGGCGCTGCCGGCGCGGTCTCGCCCGCATGTGCTGCCGCGGGACTGCTCGGCTCGGCCTGCGGCGCGTTGGCCGGGTTGACGAGGTCGCTCACATACTCGTGCGGCACAATGTCCTGCCAGCGCACGGGCGTCAGCCCAATCACCGTGGCGAGCAGCACAAGCG
>QEUY01000215.1 GCA_003577365.1 Chloroflexota bacterium
GTCACGTTTATCAACGAACGGGCCGCCGCCAGCGCGGGGCTGACAGTAGAAGCCGCACGCGGTCGCCATGTGGACGAACTCTTTGCAGTGGCCGACGAAACCGGGAGTCGCATCTCGCTGCACCGGTTGCCTTTGGGCAGCAAACAGCGCGTCACTCTGCTCGCCGACCGCACAGACACCGCGCCCCCGCAAGTTCAGCCTGGGCAAGCTAAGCCGGGGCAGCGCGTCCTGCGCCGCCTCAGCCGCAACAGCAGCGCCCCCGCCGAACTGTCGACCGTCCTCGAAATCACGGCCACGCGCGTGGCCGCGCCCAGTGGGGATGAACTACAGACCGCTTTGATCTTACGCGATATCACTGAAGAAGAGTCGCTGCGCCATTTACGCGCGTACTTTCTCGCCAACATTACTCACGAATTTCGCACCCCGCTGAGTACGCTCAGCGCCTCGATGGAACTCTTGATGCACGAACCTGATCTCAGCCCGGCGGAGATACGCGAGCTGCTTCAGCCGATCCACCTCAGCCTGCTCAGCCTTCAGACACTGATCGATAACCTGCTCGAAAGCAGCAGCATCGAAGCAGGCCGCTTTGTTCTGCGCCACCAGCCGGTGGACCTGAACCGAGTGATCATCACGGCGGCCCAGGTTGTACAACCGCTTCTGGAGCGCCGTCGCCAAACGCTTGCCGTAAGCCAACCCGCCCTTCTGCCCCCGCTCATCGGCGACGCCACCCGGCTCACCCAAGTCCTGGTCAACCTGCTCGGCAACGCCAGCAAATACAGCCCCATCGGCGCGCCCATCGATCTGGAAGTCATACAGCAGGGAACAGTTCTGCGCGTCGCCGTCGCCGACCGCGGGCCAGGCATCCCCTATGAAGAACGCGAGCTGCTGTTCCGTCGCTTTGTGCGCGGCCATGCCGGCACGGGTGAGCAGTACGGCATCGGCCTGGGGTTGTATGTGGTCAAGAGCACCATCGAGGCGCATCAAGGCCGAGTTGGCGTGGACGACCACTCCGGCGGCGGATCGCTCTTTTGGTTTGAACTGCCCATCGCCCAGACCGATATATAGAAAGGCGGCTGCTGTGAAGATCCTCGTGGTGGAAGACGACCTGGCGCTGGCCGACGTGCTGTCGTTCACCTTGCGCCGCGCCGGGTTTAGCGTGGTCGCCGTCCACGATGGGCTGGCGGCCCTCGAGACATGGCAGGAGACCGCGCCCAACCTCGTGCTGCTCGACCTCAACCTGCCCAAGCTGGATGGGTTGAGCGTCTGCCGCCGCCTGCGCGAGCAAAGCGATATCCCGATCATCATGCTCACTGTGCGCGGCAGCGACGAAGACATCGTCCAAGGGCTGGAATTGGGCGCGGACGACTACATCGTCAAGCCGTTTAGCCCCAGCCAACTGGTGGCGCGCGTGCGCGCCGTGCTGCGCCGCACCGACACCATGCCCCTGCCCGCAGCATTGGCAACGGGGCATCTGCGCCTAGACCGCTCGCGCAACGAGGTGCATTGCCCAGGTCAGCCGCCAATTCGCCTAACGCCGCTCGAAACACGGCTGCTCGAAGCGCTAATGCTTAACGCCGGACAAGTACTCACAGCCGAGGTCTTGATCAGCTCGGTCTGGGCGGCGGAGGGCGGCGATCGCGCCATGCTCAAGCAACTGGTCTATCGGCTGCGCAGCAAGATCGAACCGGACCCGGCCCAGCCGAGCTATATCGAGACAGTGCCTGGCGTCGGCTATGCGCTGATCCATACACAGGACGACCCGCCGCGCTGATTCGTATTTCCCAACTGCTTACCCTAATACCACACATGGGCGCAGCCGGCGCTCCCCGCCGCAGCGCGTTGTAACCACTTTGTAACCGCCCCATCACCACATCTGTGACCCTCACTTGGTATGTTACAACCGACGAGGGCCATCAGTCGCGGCTTGTGTTCAAGCATCCTTACGCCTGAGCAAAAAGCAAGCGACTCCAACTCAGCTAGGAAGGAACGTAGGATGTCTATTTGGAAACCGTTACTCGGAGCTGTAAAGCGCCAAACACAGTTAGCGGCGTGTCTCATTCTCTCACCCCTACTCCTCAGCGCTTGTGGAGGCGGCGCGCAGCCCGCCGTCCCTGCCGCTAATGCTGCCGGAGGCGCAACCGTCATCAGCATTTCCGGCGCGTTTGCGCTCTTTCCGATGGTCACCGTGTGGACGGAAGAATATGCCAAACTCAACCCCAACGTGACCTTCGATGTGCAAGCAGGTGGCGCAGGCAAAGGGATGACTGACGTGCTCAGCGGCGCAGCAGACATCGCCATGCTCTCGCGCGAGGCGCGGCAAGAGGAGTTGGATCAAGGCTCGTTCTTAGTGCCTGTCACTATCGACGCTGTAGTTGGCACCTTCAACGCCGATAATCCTCATGTCGAGCAGATCTTGGCCCATGGGATCACGCCGGAGGAAGCGCACCGCATCTGGATCAGCGGCGAAACGACTACCTGGGCGCAGTGGCTGGGCACTGGCGACGAGCGTATCAACGTCTATACCCGCTCCGATTCCGCCGGCGCAGCCGAGATGTGGGCCAAGTTCGCCAATGGCGAAGCCCAGGAGGAGTTGCAGGGCACGGCGGTCAACGGCGACCCCGGTTTGGCCGAAGCCGTGCGTCAAGACGCGTTGGGTATTGGCTTCAACAATATCGGCTTTACCTACGACCCAACCAACGGTACGCCCAATGCAGGACTGTTGGTGATCCCGATCGACCTGAATAACAACGGCCAGATCGACCCCGATGAAGCCTTTTACAGCACCCGCGACGAAATCACCCAGGCCATCGCCGATGAGATCTATCCCTTCCCACCGGCGCGGGTGCTCTACCTGGTGACCAAAGGCACGCCCAGCCCCGCTATCCAGGAATTCTATCGCTGGGTACTGACCGATGGTCAGGCGTTCGTGCATGACGCCGGTTATGTGGCGCTGACCCAGGAGCGCCTCGTCGATGCGCTCAGCCTGCTGAACGACGGACAGTAGACGCCACCACAGAGAACAGGAGTTGGTATGCAAGCAACACGCGAAACCGTTTTAACACGAATCGATCAACGGGCGCAGCATCGGCCCACATATCGCTTAAGCGTGCGCCGCGCCCTGCTGGATTGGGGCGCGCAGCGGCTGTTTGGCTTGGCCGCCGTCGCCATCGGCGGTCTAGTCTTCGTCATCGCCGCGACCCTCTTGGTGCGCACCGTGCCGCTCCTCCATGTCTACCCGCTGTCCGATCTGCTTACGGGACAAGTATGGCAACCTATGCGCGGGCTGTTTGGCTTTGCGCCGTTCATCGTGGGCAGCATAGCGGTTACCGGCGTGGCGATGGCATTAGCTGTCATCCCCGCTATCTTGTGCGGAATCTACCTGGCCGAGTATGTGAACCGCCGCACGCGCACCCTGCTCAAGCCGGTCCTCGACCTGCTGGTGGGCATCCCATCTGTGGTCTACGGGCTGTGGGGCATCCTGGTCATCGTCCCGCTAGTGCGCGACCACCTAGGGCCATGGTCCGACCGCACGCTGGGCCGTCTGCTGCCCTTCTTCAGCCAGACCAACCCGAGTGGTTACGGCTTGCTGGCGGCAGGCATCGTGCTGGCAGTGATGGTCTTTCCATTGATTGTGGCCGTGACCGAGGAGGTGATCCGCAGTGTGCCGGACGAGATGCGCCAAACGCTGCTGGCCTTGGGTGCGACCCGTTGGGAGTCGACCAAATGTATCGTGCGCCATGCTGGCCTGCCCGGCATCTTGGCTGCTATCGTGCTCGGCTTTTCGCGCGCCTTTGGCGAGACCCTGGCCGTGATGATGACCGTGGGCAACGTCGCCCGCATCCCCGGCTCGCTCTTCGACGCGGCCTACCCGCTGCCCGCCTTGATCGCCAACAACTATGGCGAGATGATGTCGGTGCCGCTCTACGAATCCGCCTTGATGGGGGCCGCGCTGCTGCTGCTGGCGGTGGTGGTCTGCTTCAACGCCGGCGCGCAGTTCGCGGTCGAACGGCTGGTCCGCAGGAGGAATGCATGAATCGCAAACGTCGACGACATCTCGAAGAACGGCTCTTCACCTGGCTCATGCAGCTGTCGGCGCTGGGCGCGGTGGCCGTGTTGAGCGTGATCCTCGCCATCATCATCTGGCGTGGCGCTGCCGCGCTGAGTTGGGAGATGATCAGCCAACCGCCGGATGGCGGCTTCTATCTGGGCAAGGGCGGCGGCATCCTCAATGCCATCGTCGGCTCGCTCTACCTGGCGGCGGGCGCAACCCTGCTGGCGTTCTCTCTGGCCGTGCCGGTGGTCTTCTACCTGCATACCTATGCCGCCCGCCGCGGACAGCGCAGCGCCGTACGGCTGGCATTGGACATTATGTGGGGCATCCCTAGCATCGTCTATGGGGCCTTTGGTTTCACCTTGATGATCTGGCTTGGTCTGCGCGCCTCACTGCTGGCCGGGATCCTCACCCTGACGCTGGTTGTACTGCCCATCCTCGCCCGCACGCTCGACGAGGTCGTCGAGATGACCCCGCGCCAGTTGCGCGAGGTGACACTGGCCCTCGGCACAACGCGCCTGGAGTGGATGGGCGTGCTGCTCCGCCAGTCGCTCCCCGGCCTGGTCACAGCTACGCTGCTGGCCTTCGGCCGCGGGATTGGCGACGCCGCCGCGGTGCTCTTCACGGCGGGGTATACCGACCAGATGCCGGACTCGCTGCTGCGTCCGGTGGCGTCGCTGCCGCTGGCCGTATTCTTCCAACTCAGCACCCCTTTTCCGGCAGTACAGGCACGCGCCTATGCCTCGGCGCTGGTGCTGACGGCGCTTGTCTTTGTCGTCAGCTTCCTGGCGCATCTCTCGATGGCGCGGCTAGGCCGCCATGTCATTCGTTAGGAGCAGCCCCATGCGTTCTTTAGCTGTGCGCCAACTCAACGTCTGGTATGGCGACCGCCACGCCCTCAAAGACATCACGGTGGACATCCCTCCCCGCCAGGTGACCGCGGTCATCGGCCCCTCGGGGTGTGGCAAATCGACCTTGCTCAAGAGTCTCAATCGGCTGCTTGAGCTCGACGACACAGTGCGCGTGGAAGGGCAAGTTCTGCGCGATGGGATCGACATCTACGACCGCGGCCAGGATGTCACCGAAATCCGCACACGCATCGGGCTGCTAGCGCAGAAACCCTTCCCGCTGCCCATGTCGATCTATGACAATGTGGCCTATGGGCCGCGCGTACATGGACTGGCCAATGGAAACCTCGATACCATTGTACAAACACAACTAGAGGCCGTCGGGCTGTGGGGCGAGGTAAAAGACCGGCTGCGCACTCCCGCCACAGGGCTTTCGGTGGGACAGCAGCAGCGGCTTTCCCTGGCGCGCACCCTGGCCGTCGAGCCGGAGGTGCTGCTGTGCGACGAATCGACCGCCTCGCTCGACCCGATCTCAGCACGTGGCGTCGAGGCGTTGATCCGCAGTCTGAAGGCGCGCTATACAGTAGTGCTGGTCACCCACGATATTGACCAAGCACGGCGGCTGGCCGACTATGTACTCTTTCTGTGGATGGGCGAATTGACGGAACATGCGCCAGCGGCGCGTTTCTTTGCCGACCCAAAGCAAGAATTGACCCAAGCCTATCTGGCACGCGAAGTAGGTTGATCGTACCGGCCAGCACAAAAATCTCTATGGCAAAGATATGCAGCGTCCTCGCCTTTTGCCATAGAGATTTCTTGGCGAGTACCCGGCCCCAATACCCAGGGTAACGCATGTTCTGAACCGGCCTCGTTTCACGCCCCACATAGCGGATGGTATAATCCAACCGCCCGTACTGCCACCGGAATCACTGAGAGACGGATGGGTCTCTCAGGCTCTACAACCGGCAGGGCTGCCGGTCTAGACTCCCAGCGCGCTACCACCGAGATGACGCATCGCCAAAATGACGCCTATGCAGGAACCCTACTCGCTCACGCGCGACCCGCTCTACTATTTCACGGTCGGCTTTTTCGCCCTGCTGACCACCGCCCTGCCCGCGCTCCTGGGCCAGCCGCGCTTTCTGCCGCTGATCCAGGCGCTGGCGCTAACCGTCTTTATGGCGATCCCACTGCAAAAAGGTCATCTGCGCGGCGCCATCAACGTCATGGTGCTGTGGCTGCTCCTGCAATATACCCTCATCGCACTGCTCACATGGGGCTTTGGCGGCTACGTCGAGCGGGCCATCGACGATGGCTTTGTCTACCGCGGTGAACTGGCTTCTTGGTTCTACGACGAGACAGTGCTGCCCGGCGGCCTACAGGCCGCGCCTATCGCCCGCCTGATCGAAATTCTGGGCATCATCTTAGGCAGCCTGCTCACCGCCGGGCTGGTCGGCGCTTGGTTTCTGGTGCGCGCCGTGGACTTGGCGGGCTTTGGCACGGGCGCGCTGCTCACCTCACTGGATACACCGGCGCTAATCCTGCGCGTTATTCCACTCTGGTCGTTGGTGCGCATCGCAGGCTATGCTGGACTGGTCATCCTCTTGGCTGAACCACTGCTTGCCAACCGCTGGTCGCTCACGCATCTCCTGACCCAGCGCCGCCAGTTGTTGTGGATCTCGCTGGGGCTGGTCGTCGGCGGACTGCTCCTGGAACTCGTCCTGCCGGGCCTAATGGCACGCGCCGCCTAGGCTGCACGTCCCTATGCTCATCCAACGCGTCGCCATCCAAGGTTTCAAGAC